>NZ_JBFSRZ010000058.1:0-30199 GCF_041466065.1 Vibrio sp. 10N.239.312.C11 | reverse complement strand
GGGGATTATCTGCTAACTGCAAGATCGTTCAAGTCTTCTTAAACGATCGGCATTACTCTTATTTGAGGGCGTTATTGATTGTTTAAGCGTTCACTTTTACTTCAGTTCTTGGAGACTGACTCCAAGTCACGTGAAACTTTTCAGCTTCATCTCTATCGACTCGCGAATAAGTATGAGAACCAAAATAGTCACGTTGCGCTTGCAGCAGATTTGCAGGCAACACCTCACAACGTAATGAGTCGAAGTAACTCAGAGCAGAGCTGATTCCCGGCATCGGCACACCATACAGAGCTGAGTTCGCTACCGCGATGCGCCAAGCAAGCTCACGCTCTTCCACTTGTTTGATGAAAACCTCGTCAAACAACAGGTTCGCCAGCTCACCATTTTGTTGATAAGCCGATGTAATACCTTGTAAGAATGCTGCACGAATAATACAACCTGCTCGCCAGATCTTAGCTATTTGAGTGAAATCGAGATTCCAACCCTCTTTGTCTGACGCTGTCTTTAATAAATCAAAGCCTTGTGCATAAACAGACAACTTGGCGCAATATAGAGCATCGTGAAGCTCAGAAATAGCCTCTGTTTTATCCAGCTGACTGGCATCAGCAATACTGCCTTTTAGAAGCTGACTACCTTGAATACGTTGTGATTTTTGACCGCTCATCGCACGTGCATAAACCGCCTGTGCAATGGTTGGCGTTGGACAACCTTCTTGCAGGCTGTTAACTGCTGTCCACAAACCCGTGCCTTTCTGCCCTGCTTTATCAAGCACAACCTCAACGAACGGCTTACCCGTTACAACATCTTCTTGTTGAAGAATATCGGCACTGATTTCCATCAGGTAACTATTAAGTACACCGTTGTTCCATTGTTCAAAGACTTGTCCAATCTCTTGAGCTGGCATTTCAAGCACATCACGCATGAACTGGTACACTTCGCAAATAAGCTGCATGTCGGCATATTCAATACCATTATGTACCATTTTCACATAGTGCCCTGTACCAGAAGGACCAACATACGCCGCGCACGCTTCACCCGCTTCAAACTGAGCAACCGGTAGTCCATTCGCATCCACTTTAGCAGCAATCGCTTCCCACATCGGCTTTACATACTGCCAAGCTGATTGGTCGCCACTGGCCATGAGCGCAGGGCCAACACGAGCGCCTTCTTCACCACCAGAAACGGCGGTGCTAAAGAAGCGCAGTTTGCCTTTGTAATTCACTTCACGCGCCTCGGTATCTGTCCAAAGGCTGTTACCCGTATCGATAACAATGTCGTCATTTTCTAAGCCAGCATCAAGCAAGCTATTCACGACGATATCGACAGGTTTTCCAGCAGGAACCGACAAAGCGATTACACGCGGCTTCGCGAGCCCTTGCAGCACATGTTCAAGGCTAGTCCCTTGTGTGAACTGACCTTTACCAGTAAACAATTCATTAAGCAGCTTTGCTTCTGAACTAGTGCGCTCAATGTTGTCTGTATTCAAATCAAAGCCAGCAACGTTAAAGCCGTTATCCATTAAGTTGAGTGCAAGGCTTTTGCCCATAACACCTAAACCAATCATCGCAATGTCGTTTTTTAACTGAGTCATGGTTTAGCCTATCTGCTTAATTTGTTTGAGTGCACTTTCTACTACCTGTTCGACATCTTGTGAGATATCAACAAACAACGCATCGGCTTCATTCGGTTCAACCAAGGTTGCGAATTGGCTTTTCAACATTTCTTGACCATTGAAGTAATGGTTCTCGCGCGCTTTATGGCGGTTCCAAATGGTGTCGAAGCTACCTTGTAGGTACACGATAACTAAGCCTTCATTGTTCTTTCGTAGAATGTCTCGATATTGAGGTTTCAATGCAGAGCATGCAATCACAGCACTTGGCTGCTCAATGTATTGCTTGTTGAGTGTTTCTAGCCACCCTTGACGATCTTCGTCAGTCAGAGGAATACCTTTACGCATTTTTTCTACGTTGCTTTGCGGATGGAAGTCATCCCCATCAAAGAATTGAAGCTCTAAAGCCTGTGCGATACGGCTACCAATTAGGCTTTTCCCGCATCCAGATACGCCCATCACGAGTATTTTTTTGCTTTTCATAAGGCAAGCCTTCCCTAAGCCCCAACCAAAACAGGGGCTGACAATCGAATCTAATAGTTAAACTTGTGTTGCTGTTGATAGGTTCCTGAACGTTAAACTCACTCAGGAACCTTTGCTGTTATTGCCACCAAAGCGCGAGCTGAGGGAAGATAATAACCAGTGCCAGCACCAATACTTGAAGTGCAATGAACGGCAGTAGTGAAGAGAAAATCTCACCTAAGCTGATGTCTTTTGGTGCTACCGATTTCAAGTAGAAAGCGGCGGGACCAAACGGTGGTGACAAGAACGACACCTGCATGTTTAGGCAGAACACAACGCCGAACCATACTGGGTCAAAACCAAGGCCAGTGATGATTGGAACGAAGATTGGCATTGTTAGAAGTGCTACACCTACCCAGTCAAGGAACATGCCTAGTACCAACAAGATAGCCATCATGATTAATAGCGTTACTGTCGCGTTACCGCCACTGAGCGCAAGGATGGTTTCTTCTACAAAATCAATACCGCCCATCAGGTTGTAGATACCAACCAATGCGCTTGCACCGATACCAATCCACATGATCATGCCGCAAGTACGCATGGTTGCGATGGCACTCTCTTTCAGCATGTTGTAGTTCAGCTCACCACGGATTAGTGCACTGATCATGATGCCAACTACACCCAAAGCAGACGCTTCTGTTACTGATGCGATACCTGTGTAGATACTGCCCAAAACCGTTGCGACAGAAAGCAATGGGAAGAACAGAGCTTTGAAGTAGCTTGGCTGATTGGCGATATCTTCTTCTGTCTCATCATCACTTGGAATAGGCGCAAGAGCAGGGTTCAGCTTACAGCGAATCAGCACGTAGCCGATGTAACAACCAGCAAGAATAAACGCTGGTAAGAATGACGCTTTAAACAGGTCACCAATTGATACGCTGGCTGTCATACCGTAGATGATCAGTACGATACTTGGTGGAAGCATGGTACCAAGTGCGCCACCGGCACAAGTTGTACCGATAGCAAGCTTACGGTCATAACCTAAACGAAGCATTTGAGGCAGAGCAAGAATACCCAGTAGTACCGTTTCACCACCGATAACACCTGACATAGAAGCCAGTAACACAGCTACCAATAAGGTTTGTACCGCAACACCGCCACGAACCTTACGGCCGACAGATTTCATTGCATCAAACAGATCACGCGCGATACCCGAACGGTCTAGTAAAGCGGCCATCAATACGAACATGGGAACGGCAAGGAAAACATAACCAGAAGCAAAGCTGTAGGTACGGCTTGCGATCAAAGGTAAGGCATCAGGACCAAACCAACACAGAGTGAAGAAAATCGCGACAAAGCCTGTTACGAACGCTAGCTGCATACCGGTCAGTAGCAAACCAATCATCATAACCAGCATGAGCAAACTGCCCCATGCGATACCAATAGAAGATAAATCAAACATCGTCATTCTTCCTTAGACCCATCAACTCTTGGATTAGGTGCAATACAAACTGGACAACAAGAACACACAAAACGACAAAGATCAGGCCTTTCAGCAACGCAGGATAAGGCGCATTTAACACTGAGCCTGATGTTTCAAGGCGGAATTCACCCCAAGGTGCAAACCACGCTTCTTCTGCAGTGAAGTAAGCCGCGTAAGCGAGCATGCCAGCAAAGGCCAAACCAACAATGTGGTGAACAAGATTAAGATATTTGCGTGCTTGGTTAGACACTGAATCGTAGATAAGAACCACACGCACATGCTTATTCGCAGCAAACGCGTAGATACCACCAATAATGAATAAAGAACCACCGATGAAAGAAGCTGTTTCATGTACCCATGTGGTCGGGGCATCGAATGCGTAACGCATCACAACTTCATAAAATGAAATCAATACAGTAAAAATAAACAACCAGCTAACGAGATTACTGAACTTTATAACAAAACGATCAAGCGCATTTCTTGGTTGCTCGTCGTTTTCAGCTGGGGCGTGGGGGATTTTATCGGTCATGAGCCAAATTTCCTGGGAGAATACGGGAGAGCAATGCCCTCCCCCGTCAGTTAGCTAAGTTTAAATTACAGTAAGCCGTTTTCTTCTAGGAACACTGTTACTGAAGTGTAAACTTTTCCTGCGTTATCAGAACGCTCTGCAAATACTTTCCATTGGCCTTTCGCGATTTCACGGAACTTCTTACGCTCTTCTTGAGACCAGTCGTGGATAGTAATTTCAGGGTTCGCTTGAGCTTCTTTAAGCGCAGCTTGGTCAGCCATTTTCAGCTGAGTCGTCATGTCGTAAGAGAAGTCACGCACTGATGTTTGCAGCATTGTTTGTAGATCAGCTGGCATCTTGTCCCATTTCTTCTGAGAAATAGAGATATCGATAAGCGGCAATGAGTGGAAACCCGGTTGAACTGGGTGAGTAGCGATATCGTTCATGCCCGCTTTTTGGTTGGTAGAGAATACCGTGTAGTCCGCGGCATCAATTACGCCTTTGCTTAGGCCAGTAAATACTTCAGAACCCGGCAGGTTTACTGGAGTTGCACCCGCGGCTGCAAATACTTGTTGAACTAGGCCTTCAGGCGCACGTAATTTCAGGCCTTTAAGATCCGCAACACCATCGATTGGCTTTTTAGAAATGAAAGATTCAACACCCGTCGTAGAAGCACCAACAAATTGAACACCGTAAGGCTTGTACAGTTCGGTCATTAGCTCATTACCACCACCGTAGTTCATGTACTGAAGCAGTTGTGTTGTGTCTGACCATGCGCCAACCATGTTACCGATAAGACCAAATGCTGGATCTTTACCAGAGAAGTAACCTGTTGCTGTGATGTGACCATCTAGGATGCCCATTTTGATCGCGCCTAGCGTTTCTGTGTGCTTAACCACAGCGCCTACAGGCAGAAGATCGATATCAATACGTCCGTTAGACATCGTCTCTACGCGCTCAGCCCACTTCTGCTGAACTTTGAAGTTCAAGTCACCAGAAGGATCTGAAGATTGAATTTTAAGTTTAAAGTCTGCAGCCATTGCTGAAGTAGCAAATAGACCAGTGAGGGAGGCGGCAATCAGCGTTTTAGTCAGAGCTTTCATTTGGGTATCCTTATGAGTTTCACAGAGTCCGGTTTGTAATTATATGTTACCGGTAACGTTGAGTTGGATGTTACCGGTAACTTTACAGCCTTGTCTATGAGAAGGATCACATCTTTAACATTAGTAAAACGTTTGCTATCAATAAGAAAAATGCGACTGAAAAGTCACATTATAGGTTGGAGGTAAAGTTTAATTTCTTTTTAAGTCAGTGAGATAATTAAACCTGCAATGATAAAAACGACGCCTACACCACGTGTAACGTGCCACTTTTCCTTTAAAAAGTAGATCCCCATCACTACGCCGAAGATGATACTTACTTGCCTAAGAGCGACAACCAAGCTGACGTTCTCTGTCATAGTCATCGCAAATAACACCAAACCATAAGTCGAAGCCATCATAATGCCTGCAAGCGTGGCTTTCTTTCGCAGTATCCAAGCATTAGTAAACTCGATTCTTTGGTTGGTTACGAATAACCAAACACTCAGCGGAATCACAATCGCCCAAAACTGAATGCCTAGGTAGAAAATCGCGGTGTGCTTGTTTGTGATAATAGGTGTGCTTAACGGTTCTAATAGTAGAAGCGCCTCTTTATCAATGATCGAATAGCCCGTGGTACCAATAGCGGCGATTAACGCCCACAACACGCCGAGGTTGAGATACGCTTTTAACCTAAGATCTGAAAACTGCTTTAGTGGTACAAACATGCAGCCTAAGGTTATTAAAGTGAACCCAATCCATTGATTCGCTGACAATTCATAGCCGATCAACACCGTGCCTAAACCCACCATCAACACAGGCAGTGCTCGTGCCATTGGGTAAATCACACCAATATCAGCTTGTTTATAGGCCGCGCCTAACCCAATCAAATAGACGATTTGACAGATCCCACTCAAGAAAACTAGTTGCCAGAATGGAAGTGAGATATTTGACAGCCCTACACTGTGAACATACCAGAGCAAGTAAGGTGTCAATATCGCTGCGGCGGCAAAGCCAGAGGCTAGGAAGAAAGACGAACCCGATCCTTGATTAGATTTACCTAGAACATTCCAACCCGCATGAAGCAAAGCCGAAATAATCACGATTACAATGGCAGAGAATTCCATTTCATTCCTAAATTATTGATGAATTAGCACAACGGCTGACAACCGGTGATAAAAAAGGCCTCCGAATAAGAGACCTTTGATCGTTTCAATTGGGCAATACTGCATAATTGCAGATATGCCAGCATTCTAAAGTATGACTAGCGCTCTAGCTGGGCTATCGACTCAATGCTGATCGCATCATGACGCCAATACTCAATATCGCAGTCAATCAAATCACCGTTCTGATTGTAGTTAACACGCTCAACCACCATAGCAGGAGAGCCAGAAGTCGCACGCAGAGCTTGTGCTGTTTCACCCAGTAATGACGTTGTGCTCACGCGATAACGAATCTTCTGATACACCACGCCAAAGTGCTCTCGGTATATGTCCGTCAACGACTTAGACAAGTCGTAGTCAAGCAAGTTAGGGAACAGTTCAGGTCGAATATAGTTGGTCACATACACAACCGGTCTGTCTTCAAGGTAACGAACTCTGTCTACTCGATAAACATCCGAAAAAGGTTGTAGCTCAAGAAGCTTAGTTGCTTCCTTGGTTGCTAACATGCCTTTCGCTGCCACTAATTCTGTTTTCGGCTTACGATTCTGCGACAAAGCCATATTAGTGAAGTTCAGCGTTTGAGTTGGGTCGTAGCGCAGTGGCGCTGGAGAGATAAACCAACCACGGCGGTCTTCTCGATAAATACGCCCTTCAGCTTCAAGTGAAGACAGCGCTTCACGCAACGTTACTCGTGTTGTATCAAACGATTCAGCCAGTTTGCGCTCCGCAGGCAGCTTCTGTCGTGGCGTTAACATGCCCGACTCTATCTGCTCTACGATGACGTCTTTGATTTTTACGTACTGCACTTCATTTCCTTTTATTCTTGTTCTTGTCGTCAGCCATTCCTTGGCCAACTGCAATATAAAATGGTTCGCTAGCGTTTGCGCCAAGCTTGGGTGCGCTTCTCAAATAACTTGTTGATTAGCATATGAATCAACTTCGCGCTCGCTGCCGATATCATAATCATCACCGCCATGGCTGCTGCTGCACCGGTTTGTCCCGCATCGTCCATATTCAGTACTGAAACTGACGCAGGTATCGTATCGGTAGAATACAAGAATACTACCGCAGATGTCGTGGTAAGTGCATTAATAAACAGGTATGTCGCAATATCTAAAATCGCAGGCAGACATACGGGTACCGTCACCTTAAAGAACAGCTTGTATTGCGGTAGGTTAACCGAAGCCGCCGTCGCTTCTATTTCCTCAGGCAGCTGTTTTAATGCGGTTAACGCTGTCATGTGGCCGACTGTGTAGTAGTGAACCACCGTATTAATCACCAAGAACGCCATCGTGCCATATAAGAAGTTGAGTGGGTTACTCAAATCATTAAAGTAGAAGATATACCCCAAACCCAACACCATACCCGGAACCGCCATCGGCACAACGCTGAGCATTTGCATCGCTTGACGAACTAGACCAAATGCTCTGCCTTTCTCAATGCAATATGCACCCAAGAAAATCAACACGGTACCGATAATAGCAGTCCAAGCGCCGAGGGTTAAAGAGTTGAAGAACGGCGTCCAACCGTAGGTACTCATTTCTGCGAAGTTATAGTTATTCAAGGTGAGTGCTTTGTTCCAAGGCCAGAACGTGACCATAGAACCGTATATCGCCATGCCTAGCACGATAACAACAGCAGCAGAGATGATGGTGCAATAAAGGAAACACATGCCATCGCGTAGAGTGTTTGGTTCAGGTTGGTACGCGACGGATCGAGTATCAAACAAGCTCTTCTGTTTCTTTTGAACCCAGCGATCCACTGTAAACGCAAGCAATGCAGGCAATAGCAACAAAATACTGGTCACCGCACCCATAGAGAAATTCTGTTGCCCTACTACTTGTTTGAAGATGTCAGTCGATAGAACGTTGTAGCTGCCGCCAATCACCTTTGGTACACCAAAGTCACAAACCACCAACGTAAATACAACGATCAGAGTGCTGATCAAACCATACTTTGCCGCAGGTAGCGTCACCATGAAAAAGGTTTTTAATGATGAAGTATTGAGTGCACGTGCCGCCTCATACAGACGTGCATCAGAGGTTCTTAACGAGGTGGTCAGAATCATCAAGGCGTGTGGAAAAGTCCAAAATATTAAGCCGAGTGATATACCAATCAAACCGTATACCGAATTTCCCCCTAACACTTCTTTGGCGATACCTTGGTTGCCAAATAAAAAGATCAAACTGATCGCAGGAAGCAACGATGGAGCTAGAATCGGCGCTGAACCCAACACCTGAAAAAGCCCCTTGAAAGGCATACATGAACGAGTCAACGCATAGGCATAACCAAACGCTAATACACCCACGACAACCGTTACTAATAGCCCAAGCGTAAACGTGTTACCTACCGACTGCCAGAGGCTCTGCGAAGCAAAATACGTTGCGAAATTCTGTAATCCTACAAATTCACCGTCTGCGTTCTGAACACTCTTTTTCAACATTGCCCACAGTGGCATCAAAATGAATAGCGTCATGACCACTGACAAAAAAGCCAGAAGCCCGAATAGGATTACGTTGTCTTTACTTAACCGAGCAAGAAAAGGCGTTACTCGTCGTTGAATTAGCAGCTTAGATTGCATCATTTGAGTCGATTCCATGATTGTTACGCCGCCTCGTCTTTCATCACTTGCAGGCTTTCAGATGGGTAAGATCTAAGACCTTCTTCATCAAACGCTACGTAACGAATATCGCTGCGACGCAGTTTCAATCGATTAAACTCTTTAACGGGTACATCAACGATGATCTCTTTCGCCGTTGAGTCATGTTGCAATTGACACTCAACACGATAAAACGCCCCTAAGAATTCGCTTGATACAATTCTCACTGGCAAGGATTCACTAAAACGATCCACAAACTGGATTTGCTCTGGACGAACGGCAATATCGAAAACATCACCTAGATTTGGCGTGAGATTATCTAAGTGAGGTAATGGTAGCATTGACTCAGCAATACGTATCTTGCCTTGAGCCGCAACAGAAGCTTGAATGAAGTTCATGCTGCCAACAAACTCAGCAACAAAACGGCTGACTGGTTTTTGGTAAATCTCTTGTGGAGCACCTACTTGTTCGATAACACCATGATTCATCACCACAATGCGGTCAGCCATCGTTAAGGCTTCATCTTGGTCGTGCGTCACCATAATAGTGGTGGTACCCAACTTGCGTTGCAGTTGGCAGATCTCATCACGCAGGTGTGTTCTTACCTTCGCATCCAATGCAGACAGCGGTTCATCCAGTAACAACAAGCCTGGAGAAAGAGCCAATGCGCGAGCGAGCGCCACACGTTGCTGTTGTCCACCTGACAATTGATTCGGGTATTTCTGGCCAGATGTTGGTAAACCAATGGTTTCTAACCAAGACTCTACCGCTTCCAGAGCTTCTTTGGTCGACATCCCTTGGTTCTTCAAACCAATTGCGATGTTCTCTTCCACAGTCAGGTTTGGAAATAGAGCATAAGATTGAAATACGATACCAAAATCGCGCTTCTCAGGAGGTAGGAAGGTCGTATCATTACCGTTCTGCTCAATAGAGCCTGAGGTCGGTAAATCCAGTCCTGCAATCGCACGTAGTAGTGTCGTTTTACCGCAGCCAGATGGGCCAAGGAAACAGACGAATTCACCTTTATCGATCGATAGAGAGATGTCTTTTAACGCTGTAAATTGGCCAAATTGCTTTACAACGTTTTCAATATTCAAATAAGTTTGGTTGCTCATACTACAGCACTCTTTAAATGGTATACACCAAATTTAAACTTTGAATATTGCAGTTGAGTGACAAATTTATAGAAGCTAAATGACAGTTATATTGCAGAAATAATAAGCATTAAAGATTGCTATTTTTTCAGCATTAAAAGTTAGTTCAGAAAGCCCTCAATGACTAGCCCATAAGTCACAGAGAGCCTTAGTGTATACCTCTAATTTGAACCTTAAATCAATTTATGATTCAACCTTGTCGGCTTTACCTGCCGCACCCGCGAGCTTTGCCAATTGTTTATCCAACCACAATGGCGTGTTACCAGAGTCTTCCGCGTTCTCTTTTCTTCGAACAGCATCTCTAACCATCATTGCCCCAACCCAACGAAATGGCTCTGGTGGGAAATAGCCTCGTGGACCGCTAGTTAAACCACTACGAGTCCATTCGTTATCACCCCCTAACACCATTGAAGACAAAATTTTCCCTCCCATGCGAGTTTGAGCCACACCATTACCTGAGTAACCGAGCCCATAATAGATGTTGTTTTGGCCTTTTAGATTACCGAAAAATGGCAATCCGGTGACCGAACGATCTGAGCCGCCAGACCAATTGTAATCGAATTCACTTTGTTCCAGTTTAGGGAACAGTTTTTGAAACGATTGATTGAGAATCGGCAGGTAGTTGGTCGTTTGGTTAAACATGCTTTCAACTTGATTGGCAAACGAGAACTTATTACCGCCTTTGCCCAACATGAGTCGTCCGTCCTGGGTATCTCGGTAGTAGTGGACAAAGATACGCGAATCCACCACCGCCACCCCTTTCTCTGGGCCAAATTGCTTGAGCTTTTCAGGAATAGGCTTGGTCACCACCATATCTGAAGAGACAACAACAATGCTGCGTTTGAACTCTTTAAAGTGATCGAGCATCCATGCATTGAGCGCTAAGATCACTTTATCCGCAAATACTGACCCGCCTTTGGTTTGAATTCGAGCTGGGGAGCCATAGTCGAGTGATGTCATCTCTGTGTTTTCGTGAATTTCGACACCCAGTTCGAGAGCAACTCTGCGCAAACCTCTAGCCAATAACGCTGGCTGCACACTGCCCGCAGCTTCTGAGTAGTAACCCTCAATGTGGCGATCAGATCCCGCTTTATCAGCCAAAGAATTGTCGCACTTCTTCCAGCTATTGATACCCTGCTTAACCAGCTCATTAACAACAGGCTCCATTCCACCCTTTTGCGCTTCATTGGTCGCCGTGTAGTAAGTACCGCTTCGATATAGATGCGCGTCAATCTTGTGTTCGTTACAGAAGGCTTCGATCTCGTATATAACCTTTTCCGATTCCTTAACCAACCATTTCGCTTGTTCTTTTCCGTAAAGCTTTTTCAGCGTCGGATACTTAGTTGACCACGTCAGCATGCAACCGCCGTTCGCACCAGAAGCACCGCTGCCACACAAGCCTTTTTCAATCACTACAACATGTTTTCCGGGCTGTTGTTGTTTGATTAAAATCGCCGTCCATAAACCAGTGTAACCACCGCCGACAATGGCGATATCACAGTTAACGTCTTTTTGAAGCGGTTTAGCGGATTCTAGCCCAGCATTGATGCTGCCAAATTCCTGTTCCAATGCATGCTTGAACCAATATGAGTAGTGCTTTGTCATTTGTTGTACCTTACTTAAAACCTAAAGGTGTAAAACTAAAAAAGGAAGACCGAAGCCTTCCTTTACTGATTCCTAACTTCTAATGAGCTGCATATCTATTGGACTACGTGTCTAATAAACCATGTGTCGAATAAACTCTGTAATCTAATAAGCTCAGTAGATAATTAACTAAGTAGCCAATAAACTAACTAGCTCAGCAGATTAAGATTTTGGCTCTGATTTAGCGTCAAACTTCTCAGACCATGTTTTCAGAACATCTGCACGTTCACTGCCCATACGAGCGAAGTCCATTTTTGCCATGTTCTTCTCTACGTTCGGGAAGTTCTCTGCTTTACCTGTTACATCTTGGTGACCAACAACTGGGTACATTTCGATGTAAAGTTCATTCGCTGCTTTAGAGATAGACCAATCGATAACACGTTGTGCTGCATCTGAAGGCTTAACAAGACCTACCGCTTCAGATTCCCAACCGATACCTTCCGGTGTAATCACAGAAAGTGGTGCGCCTTGAGTCTTCAGCTTCGCGCCGCGGCTCGCCATAGAAATACCGATAGCCACTTCACCCATACCCGCTTGAACACATGGCTTCGAACCGGAGTGCGTGTAATGAGCAATGTTTTGATCTAGCTTCTGCATGTAGTTCCAACCTTGGTCTTCACCCATGTTTTGTAACCAAGCCGAAACCTGCATGTAGCCCGTACCAGAAGACGCAGGGTTTGGCATTGCAATGTGGCCTTTGTAGATAGGCTTCGTTAGGTCATCCCAAGATTTAGGTGCAGGTAGGTTCAATTGCTTAGCAACTACTTCGTTGAAACAAACCGCATTGAAGAATGCGTCGTTGCCATACCAAGCTTGAGTAGATTGCGGGTCGTTAAGATTTGCACGCAGCGCTTCTACACCTTGAGGAGTGTAAGGCTTAAGAATGCCCTCTTCTTTAAGCAAAGCCATAGAAGAGCCCGCAAGACCCCATACTACTTCTGCACGAGGGTTGTTTTTCTCGGCCAATAATTTTGCCGTCATGATCCCAGTAGAATCACGAACCCATTTGATGTTGATGTCTGGGTTTTCACTTTCAAATGCGTTTTTGTATTTCGCTAAAATGTCAGTTTCAAAAGCGGTGTAAACCGTCACTTCCTGTGCTGCATAAGCGTTACCAGCTAATAGAGTAACTAATGCTGCAAGTGATCCTTTCATAAAACGGTTTTTCATCATTTTCTCCAGTCAGGCCCAATGCCAAGGTTAGAAGTTAGAGGCCTTAAAAAAGGCACCTATATCCATAAATTCATTTAGGTTGTTAGCACATACTTAACTTGGTATGTACCAGATAACGAGTATTAACCTAATCGACTTTTGTGACGGTTAAATGAACAAAAAATGGCAGTTTCAAGATCGAAAAATTTCTTAAGGCAAGTGACACATTTGAATATGAAGCTTTTATGAAAATGATGTTTTGTCTATTTACGACCGTTTAAATTGGTTGTTAAAGTAGCTTTAAATATTGGTATAGTCCAAAATAAAAATCACGAGAATTGAACATGAGAAACGAATACTTACTACTGACACCGGGCCCTCTATCTACTTCTGAAACCGTTCGCCAAGCGATGCTAAAAGACTGGTGTACTTGGGATGATGAATACAACAAAGACGTTGTTGAAGTGATTCGTAGCAAGCTAGTGACTTTAGCCACCAAGCTACCGGGCTACACAAGCGTATTAATGCAAGGTAGCGGCACGGCTTCAGTTGAAGCAACGATTGGTAGTGTTATCTCTAACAGCGGTAAACTTCTAGTTGTTGATAACGGTGCGTATGGTGCTCGTATTGCTCAAATCGCAGAATATTTAAACATTCCATGCCATGTCGTTTCCCCAGGTGAAACATCACAGCCTGACTTGAACAAAATGGAAACGGCATTGGCCATGGATTCAGACATTACTCACGTGGCGATTGTGCACTGTGAGACCACCACAGGCATGCTGAATCCAATTGAAGAGATTGCCAAATTGGCAAAACAACACAACAAAACCGTCATTCTTGACGCGATGTCGAGCTTTGGCGGTATTCCTATGGATATTGCTGACTTGGGTATTGATTACATGATCAGCTCGGCAAACAAGTGTATTCAAGGTGTACCTGGATTCGGCTTTGTTATTGCGAAGCAATCGGAACTGGAAAAATGCAAAGGCCAAGCTCGTTCATTAAGCCTTGACCTGTTTGACCAATGGCACTGCATGGAAAGCAACCATGGTAAATGGCGCTTCACCTCTCCAACTCATACAGTGCGTGCTTTCTACCAAGCTCTACTTGAATTGGAGCAAGAAGGTGGCATCGAAGCTCGTCATAATCGCTACCAAACCAACCAAACCACATTGGTTGCAGGTATGCGCTCTCTTGGCTTTGAGCCACTGCTTAATGATGACCTTCATTCACCTATCATTACCTCTTTCTATTCTCCAACTCATAGCGATTACCAATTCAAGGAATTCTATGACCGATTGAAAGAGCAAGGGTTTGTGATTTACCCGGGCAAGGTTTCAAACGCAGACTGCTTTCGAATCGGTAACATCGGTGAAGTTTACCCGTCAGACATTGAAGCTCTCATTGGCGCTGTAGAAAACGCTATGTACTGGGACATCAAATAATGACGACGACCAATCAAGATCCGATTCTAAAGGCCACACACTTTCGAAGCGAAGGCGATGTGAACACCACGCCAGCGCGTGAGAAATGGAACGAATCGCTAAACGATGATGCGACTCAAGCGATGTTAAAGCGTGACTCTGACGTGTTTCTTCATCAAGCCATGTCGACACCTTGCCTAGACACGCTTGAAGCTGCAGAAGGCATCTACATTCAAGATGCGACGGGCAAGAAGTACATGGACTTTCACGGGAATAATGTTCATCAGCTTGGTTACGGCCACCCACACATCATCAATAAGGTGACTCAACAAATGGCGTCATTGCCGTTTTCACCGCGTCGCTTTACCAATGAGACGGCCGTTCAGTGTGCTGAGAAGCTGACACAGATCTGCGGTGGTGATTTGAATCGCGTGTTGTTTGCTCCCGGTGGTACATCGGTGATTGGTATGGCGCTCAAACTGGCTCGACATGTCACCAACAACTTCAAAGTAGTGTCGCTATGGGATTCATTCCATGGCGCGTCACTGGATGCAGTATCTGTCGGCGGTGAAGCTTGTTTTCGCGAGGGTATGGGGCCGTTAATGGCTGGCGTAGAACGTATTCCACCAGCCGTCTCTTATCGTGGTGCTTTCCCGCTTAATGACTCTTTATCACTTCGCGGGCAAAGCTCAGGCGATAACAATGAGACGGCATGCGATGTGCACTATGCCGATTACCTTGAGTACGTGATTGAAAAAGAAGGCGGTATTGGAGCCTTCATCGCAGAAGCGGTTCGTAACACCGATGTTCAAGTGCCAAGTAAGGCTTATTGGAAACGCATCCGTGAGATCTGTGACAAACACAACGTCATGTTGATCATCGACGACATTCCAAACGGCATGGGTCGTAGCGGTGAATGGTTCACTCACCAAGCTTTTGATATCGAACCTGACATCCTATGCATCGGTAAAGGCTTTGGCGGTGGCTTAGTACCAATCGCAGCCATGATCACTAAAGACAAATACAACACGGCAGCGCAAGTATCTCTTGGTCACTACACCCACGAAAAAAGCCCAATTGGTTGCGCGGCAGCACTCGCCACCATGGAAGTAATTGAGCAACAAAACCTACTTGAAAAAGTGCAAGCAGACTGCAATTTCGTGCGTGAACAGCTGCATCAAATGAAAGAGAAGTACTCAGTCATTGGTGACGTTCGCGGCATCGGCCTGCTCTGGGGGGTGGAATTGGTCACCGATCATATCACCAAAACCCGAGCGTTTGATGAAGCAGAAGCCGTACTTTACCAATGTCTGAACGATGGCCTGAGCTTTAAGGTGTCACAAGGTAACGTGATTCAATTGAGCCCGCCATTGATCATCAGCCGCAGTGAACTAGAAGTCGCTCTGTCTGTATTCGAAAAAGCGATAGCAAAAGTCTGCAAAGACTTTGAATACCTTTAAACCACATATCTTGAAGCAATAATTTCAAGCAACCAATAGCCTAAAACAATCATTCGTCCCCCAGAACTCTTGAACTGGCAGTGACACAAAAATAGGACATTATTATGAACACGACATCACCTATCCAAGCGGTTATCTTTGACTGGGCTGGCACTATCGTTGATTTTGGATCATTTGCTCCAACCAGCATTTTCGTTGAAGCATTCAGACAAGGTTTCGACTTTGATATCGACTTAGCAGAAGCGCGTGAACCTATGGGCATCGGCAAATGGGACCACATCCAAGCGGTTGGTCGAATTCCAGCTGTTGACGCTCGTTGGAAGGCTCAATTCGGACGCTCGATGACCAGTGAAGACGTTGATGCGATCTACGCGGCATTCATGCCTCTTCAGAAAGCAAAAGTAGCAGACCACGCAGCACCAATTTTAAACGCGATTGAAGTCGTGAATAACTTAAAAGAAAAGAACGTAAAAATCGGCTCTTGTTCTGGTTACCCACGAGAGGTGATGGACGTACTAATTCCAGCTGCAGCAGATTACGGTTATCTTCCTGACAACGTAGTTGCAACTGACGACTTACCGCAAGGCGGTCGCCCTGCTCCATTCATGGCACTTAAAAACGTCATCAACCTAGGTGTGACGAACGTCGCTGCGTGTGTGAAAGTGGATGACGCTGCACCGGGTATCGATGAAGGTCACAACGCAGGCATGTGGACAGTAGGCCTTGTACTATCAGGCAACGAAGCAGGCTTAACCTACCAAGAATATGTGGATGCCGACGAAGCGACACTTGCAGCTGCGCGAGAAAAAGCAAGCATTAAGCTAAACAAATCAAACCCGCACTACCTGATCGATACCATCGCCGACTTACCTAGAGTGATTGCAGATATCGAAAAGCGTTTGTTAGCCGGTGAGCGTCCGTAACAGCTAAGCCTCCGCTCCACCTTACAACTCAGGCTATGTAGCCAAATAATCCGTTCACACAAAAAGATGAAACCTCATATCGCCTTAAAATGATACGAGGTTTCATCGTTTCCAACATTTAAGACAACAATTGATCAACAAAAAAGCTATAAATAGCGCCTTGAAAACTATGAATACCAACAATCCGATTGACTATCATACGCAATCAGACTAACAATACATTAGTAGTTCCTTAAAAGTTCTACCTGAATCAACGCCTTGATTTACTTACGGTCGCAGTGTCTTAGCCAGTAAGTTATCGCTTTACAGGTCAGTTCAGATAACAATAAAAATCAATCCAAGGATAAGATTATGAAAAAACTTTCTAAAATCATGTGTGCTGTCGTCGCAGCTTCCGGCTTAGCGGCAGCTCCTTCTATTGCTGCAACCACTTATGTTGGTGCAAAAGTAGGCATGGGTTGGCTAGATAGCGCATGCGTAAGCGGTGAAAAGTGTGATGATGATGCAATTGGTGCAGGGATATACTCTGGCTATAACTTCACTGACAGACTAGGTATCGAGTTAAGTTCTGATTTCTTAGGTGACTACAATACAAGCTTTTCCAAAAATGGGGTTACAAGTAACTTTAGCGACCCTCTAATCGCTATCTCACTAACGCCAATGTACCGCCTACCAGTACAACAAGAGTTCGATGTATTCTTCAAAGCTGGTCCTGCTTACATCTCGCACGGCGGTGAAACAGACGTTGTTCTTTCAGCCGGTATCGGTCTAGAGAAGCAACTTTCCTCAGATTGGGCTGTTCGTGTTGAGTACCAATACTTCGATGATTTCGATGACAACTATGTTCAAGACTTAAACTCTAACTTTGTTACCGTTGGCCTTAGCTACAACTTTGGTACAGGTAACACAACGGCTTCAGCAGCAGCCGCTTCTGCAGCCGTTGTAACACAGGCTCCTGCAGAGCCAATTGCCGAACCAGAAGTCGTTGTTGTTGAAGAAGAAGTTGTGGTTACTAAAGCTAAAACTGAAAGCTTCTCTCAAGGTATGTTTGAGACAAACAGCACTGAATTATCTTCAGAAGGCAAAACTGCATTAATGCCATTAGTTGAAGTACTGCAAGCTCACCCTCAATCATCAGTTAATGTTGTTGGTCACACTGATTCAACAGGTGCAGCAGAGTACAACATGATGATCTCTAAGAAGCGTGCTGCTGCTGTAGCCGCATACATTGAAGAGCAAGGCATTGCAGCTGACCGCATTGCAGCTTCAGGTGAAGGGGAAGAAAACCCTGTAGCATCAAACGCTACAGCTGAAGGTCGTGCGCAAAACCGTCGTGTTGACGCAACGATCCCAAGCTTCGAATACCAAGAAAAAGCGCAAATGGAAGAAGTTATCGTAGAAACTGCTGAATAATAGCACTCTACCTTAATTAAAATAATAAGGGCGGAGCACTTTCAAGTGCTCCGCCCTTTCCTTTATCAGGCTCTCCCCATATGCCGTCAGCTATAAGTAGAAGCCGTAAAAATCAGTCTACCGCCAAGCTGTACAATCAGAGACTAGACTATTTCCCAGCTGTGGGTCATCTCTACACCAGCACCCAGCATTAAGCATACTGAACAGTACTTTTCTAATGAATCCGCACAGACCTTAGCTACAAGCTCGGGATCAAGATCATCACCCGACACTTCAAAATGAATGTTAATCACAGTAAAGATTTTTGGTGCCGTTTCACGACGTGTCGTTTCAAGTTTTGCATTACAGCCTGTGATGCTTTGGCCTGCAGATTTCAAGCCATCAACCACATCAACAGAGCTACAACCGCCAGCAGCCATTAGCACCATTTCCATAGGGCTTGGCGCGGTAGCACCGCCACTGCCATCCATAACGACAGAGTGACCTGATTGAGATTGACCTAGGAATTTAAAGCCTTCGACCCATTTAACTTCTGCTTGCATGTTGTTCCTTAGATGTACGGAAACCGCCATCATTATCTATTATATCAATAATGGACACCCTACTACTGGCAGCATTTATGAGCAAGATTTTCTGTTTGAGATATTTTTTTTATGAATAGTGTAATTTTTTCCATCTAAACCCTGTCTCTATTCGTACATTCAAAATCGAATGAGAAAAACGTCAAGATGAGGTATCTATGAATAAATTATCTAAAATATTGGTATCACTCGTGGTCGCACTACCACTGACTTCGCTATTTGTAAGCCAGACTGGCACTGCCAATACAATGGATAAAGCGATGGATTCAGGTAAAAGTGAAATCGCAACACTGGCTGGTGGTTGTTTTTGGTGTACAGAATCCGACCTAGAAAAACTGACCGGCGTCACCGACGTTATCTCTGGTTATTCCGGTGGGGAATTAGAAAATCCAACCTACAAACAAGTTTCCTCGGGTAAGTCTGGACACATCGAAGTGATCAACGTGACTTACAATCCCGATGTCGTTAGCTATGAGCAGGTACTTGACCAATTCTTCAGACACATCGATCCTACCGATGATAAAGGCTCATTCGTAGATAGAGGTCCTCAATATCGACCTGCTATTTTCTATCATAACCAAGAGCAAAAAAACGTTGCTCAGAACTTCATGATGGAAATAGACAAAGCTCAGATATTTGGTGAGCCACTAAAAACAGAGCTGATTAAGTTTGAAAAATTCTGGCCAGCAGAAGAATACCATCAAGATTATTACAAGAAGAGTAAGGTTCGTTATAACTACTACCGCTACGCTTCTGGTCGTGATCAATACCTAGATAAAATCTTCAGTGATGATAGAAAAGAAAATCCGAAAACGATCCGCCAAATCATCGATGGCAAAAATGCGACAGCTAATGCTAAAACATACACCAAGCCGTCTGATGCAGAGATCAAAGCATCTCTGACTTCACTGCAATACGATGTCACACAAGACGACGCAACAGAGCGCCCATTTGACAACAAATACTGGGATAACAAGCAAGAAGGTATTTACGTTGATATCGTAACGGGTGAACCTTTGTTCTCTTCAAAAGACAAATACAAGTCAGGTACAGGTTGGCCGAGCTTTACACAACCAATCAGCGAAGCTTATGTGGTAACAACTACTGACTACAAGCTGCTTTACCCAAGAACAGAGGTTCGCAGTAAATTTGGTGACTCTCACCTAGGGCATGTATTTAAAGATGGTCCAAAGCCAACAGGTTTACGCTACTGCATGAATTCAGCCGCTATGCGCTTTATCCCAGCAGATAAATTGGCTGAAGAAGGCTACGAAGAATATATTGAAATGTTCGAAGGCTAAGAACTCAGAAACTGACTATAAACCTCTGAACCTCTAAAAAACAAAGCCAGCATATTCGCTGGCTTTGTTTTTCTAACGCACTAACAAGAAGGGTTAACTTAGCCTGTTAACCTTACTAACCTGTTAGCACCGTATCTTCTGGGTATTTCAACAAAGAAGGTTCTGGACGAGCTAACATGTACGCCAAAGTGAGAGGACCAATACGTCCGATTACCATCACCACAATCATAATGTATTTGCCCGGCTCAGTGAGATTTGCAGTGAGTCCCGCTGTTAGACCGACGGTTGCAAAAGCAGAAATCACTTCAAACATCACGCGGTCAAACGCGGCTTGCTCAGTGAGCATTAACAAAAACATTGCGGTGGTTAACAGTGCTCCACTTACCACAATAATGGCCAATGACTTTGTTACAGCTTGCCAGGTCACAGTACGTTTAAACATCACTACATGCTTTTTCTGACGTAAGAATGTCCAAGTTGCTACAAAAGCGACCGCAAATGTCGAAACCTTAATACCACCACCAGTTGAAGTTGAACCAGCACCAATCAACATCAGTACTATCATTACCAACAATGCAGGCTGGGTGTATTGAGACAAATCGACACTATTGAAACCAGCAGTACGAGCACTCGCAGACTGGAAAAATGCCGCTAACCACTGACCTTGCACCGATAAACCTTCCATAGTCGCTGAGTTATTCCTCTCCAACAGCCAAAACAATACCGTACCAACCAACAACAGCGCTGGTGTTGCAGTTAGCATTATCTTGGTATGTAAATGTAGGTGTCGAAAACCTTTACGCCAGTTACTCGATAAGTCGCCGACGACTGTAAAACCAAGTCCACCAAAAATAAACAAACCTGCTAATGTAAATATCACCAAAGGATCATCAACAAAACTCATCATACTGTCTGAGAACAGCGCGAAACCTGCGTTATTGAATGCAGATATAGCGTGAAAGAGTGCATAAAAGCTTCCCGTTGCCCATCCCATTTCTGGAACCCAACGGAAACAGAGCAACACAAACCCAACAAACTCCGCCACCAATGCAAAGATGATGATCTTCTTCACTAACTTACGAAGGTTAATCTTACGATCTTGTCCAAGTGCTTCTTTTGCCAATGCTTGTTGTTTAAGGCTTAATCGGACACCAAACATATAGAGCAGTACCGCAGACAGGGTCATCTGCCCTAACCCACCAACTTGCATCAAGAACATCAGTAAGATTTTTCCAGCCAAGGTGAAGTGCTGACCAGTATCGACAACACCTAAACCTGTCACACTGATCGCTGACGTGGCAGTAAACAGTGCATCCGTAAAGCTTAGCCCTGTCACCGAGAACACAGGCAGCGTCAGCAAGATTGCTGAGGGGATAAGAACACCTAAGAAGCTCGTAAGGATAATCTTAGGTTCAGAGCCTTTGCGTTGCTTCTTATCACTTTTAAGGGTGTAGAAAGTACCTTTTCGTTTTACCGAATTCATACTGTTACCTTACTTACCGATTACCAATTACCAATTGCGTAGCTTTCTAGATAAAGTCTCTTTCGGCCCAGCGATGATCACCACATCCCCAATTTCTAAATTCACATCCAGTTCTGGTGCTTTCGTTAAGTTCGGGCCTCGCTTAAAGCCAAGTACCTCAACACCATTTTCTTTACACAGCTTAAGGTCACCAAGTTTCTTACCCAACAAATTAGAACCAATAACGATTTCCGTCATCGCTAAGCCACTGCCAAGGTCGATAAACTCAAGGACGCGTCTATCCAACATTTTACGCGCGACACGAATACCCATGTCTCGCTCGGGCATAATGATGTGGTCGGCACCAATCTTAGAGAGGATCTTGCCGTGGAACTTATCATTCGCCTTCACCCAGACTGCTTTTGCGCCTGACTCTTTAACGACCAACGTTGTGAGAATACTGGAATTAACATCAGAGCCAATCGACACCATCACCATGTCGTATTCATCGAGCCTTAACTCTTTAACTGTCTCTTCGCTTGTACAGTTCGCAACAATCGCTTGAGAAACAAAAGCCGCCGCATCTTTCACTCGCTCTTCATCAATATCAACGGCGAGTACCTGTGAGCCTGAACTTTGTAGCTCTTTGCAGACAGAGAGACCAAAACGTCCCAAGCCAATAACTGCATATTGTTTGTCACTCATTTATTACTCCACTTACAAAGCTATGTAGCATCGAAAACAAATAATGAAATTGTCTTCATACAAAAAAACGACTATATATCCATATAGAGATACAATTGTCAGCTAATCGCTTGATTTATAAAGGTAGAGAACAAAAGTGATTTCTGCTAATTTCTAACCCACTATTTCTGCGGCAGTACACACAATGAATGAATTCATAACCCAAGTACAAACCTACATTAACCAGAGCCATAGTGATTGGGCAAACAGCGTCCTATTCATCACTATTGCGAGCTTTCTCGCTTGGGTCGCTTGGCGAATTATCCATAATCGCTTAGAAATTCTGGTTCAGAAAACCCCATTCCACTGGGATGACCTACTGCTAGAGGCACTAAAAACACCTGTCAGTACGTTACTCTGGTGTTGGCCTGCAACTGTCTCTGTGGGGTTAATCCTTCAAGACCAGTTTGGTAATGAAATTAATTGGTTAAAAACACTTAAGCACATATTGATTATCTGTACCTTCGTTTGGTTTACCTTGCGAATGATCACCAACACTGAAGCGTACGTCTTAGAACAAAAAACCAGAGACGAAACCACAGTACAAGCTATCGCTAAAGTCGCTCGCTTGTTCTTTATGGTGATGGGCGGCCTGACCATCATGCAGGCATTTGGTCTGAGCCTATCTGGCTTACTCACCTTCGGTGGTGTGGGTGGCTTAATCGTCGGTTTGGCAGCAAAGGATCTACTGTCGAATTTCTTTGGCGGCATGATGATTTACTTCGACCGTCCTTTTAAAGTCGGTGATTGGATACGCTCACCAGACCGCCAAATCGAAGGTACAGTCGAACGCATTGGTTGGCGCATGACCATCATTCGCACTTTTGATAAGCGACCTTTATACGTGCCAAATTCGGTATTCAGTAACATTGTGGTGGAGAACCCATCAAGAATGTTGAATCGCAGAATCAATGAAACCTTCGGGCTTCGTTATCAAGATGCAGACAAGCTGGCTCTAATTGTTGATGAAGTTAGATCCATGCTCGAAACACACCCTGACATTGATGCAAAACAGACGCTGATCGTTAACTTTGATAAGTTTGGTCCATCAACCCTTAATTTCTTTATCTACACCTTCACCAAAACGGTTAACTGGGTGAGATACCACGAAGTTAAGCAAGATGTCCTGCTGCAGGTGTTGGCGATTATTCATAAGCACAATGCTGATATCGCCTTCCCAACACAAACACTCAAGATCGATCCTCAAGATTTTGGCGAAGCTCAAGGTATGGTCATTTCCAACTCAGAAGGTCATTAAGAAGCACATCTATATTGCTTATCGTTTATAGCTTGTCGTTAAGTCGATGGGTTATCGATAAATAAACAGAGTGAAGCGTGGTAACATGGCGCCAGTATTCAAATACACCTAATTACCACTCTATGATTTTACCTGTGATCCTAGCTGGCGGCTCCGGAAGTCGCCTCTGGCCTCTGTCTCGCGAACTTTACCCTAAGCAATTTCTCAATATTGCTGGCGAACAGTCGATGCTTCAACAAACACTTCAACGCCTGCAAGGGCTTGAGAAGCACTTAACAGATAGTACCTGCGATGCCCCACTCATCATCTGTAATGAAGAACACCGCTTTATTGCTGCAGAACAAGTTCGCGCTGCTAAAATCCAACACAGTGGAATCCTATTAGAGCCTGTAGGCAGAAATACAGCCCCAGCTATTGCGCTTGCTGCCCTACAGGCTCTAAGCAAATCAATGGATAAGAAATCGAACGAATATGACCCTATCTTATTAGTGTTAGCTGCCGATCATCACATCGCTAAAACCTCTGAATTTCAACAAACAATTAGCCGTGGTGTTGATTACGCAAAACAAGGGAAACTGGTGACATTCGGTATAACCCCGAATGCTCCAGAGACTGGTTATGGCTATATCAAACAAGGCCAACCACTTCCCTCTAGCCTGCAAATAGAAACCAACACTACAGTGCAATCAGTCCATCATGCCTACACCATAGAGTGCTTCATAGAAAAGCCCGATAGAGAAACTGCAGAAGCGTACATCCGCTCAGAACAATACTTATGGAACAGTGGCATGTTCATGTTTAAGGCATCTCGCTATATTTCGGAACTCGCCGAACACCACCCAGAGATATTAGCGGCTTGTAAACTCGCTCTTGCAAAGCAAAATACCGACCTCGACTTTATCCGCATAGACGCTGAAGCATTCAAAAACAGTCCGAGCGACTCTATCGATTATGCCGTGATGGAAAAGACCTCACACGCAGCTGTGATCCCGATGGATGTCGGCTGGAACGATATTGGCTCATGGTCCGCTATCTGGGATGTAAGCGAAAAAGATGAGCACAATAACGTCATTGAAGGTGATGTATTAACCGTCGATTCTCAACACAACTACATTCATGCGGAAAATAAGCTGGTCGCGACTGTAGGTGTCGACAATTTGATCATTGTCGAAACTAAAGATGCAATATTGGTTGCGAACAAAGACAAAGTTCAAAGTGTTAAGTCGATTGTTAGCCAACTGAATCAGGCTGGTCGAACGGAACATGTCCATCATCGCGAGGTCTTTAGGCCTTGGGGTAAATACGACGTGATCGATCTAGGCAAACGAGACAAAGTGAAGCGCATTACAGTCAACGCTGGCCATAGGCTTTCGTTGCAAATGCCTCACCATAGAGCAGAACATTGGGTAGTCGTGGTTGGCACTGCGAAAGTAACCAACGATGAGAAAACGTATCTAATCGAAGAAGATCAATCCACTTACATTCCACTAGGCCATATCCACAGCCTTGAGAACCCTGGAGACTCACCTCTCGAAATGATCGAAGTACAAACCGGTAGTCACTTAAGTGAAGACGATATCATTCGATATCAAGACAGCTATGGGCGAGACGTTCGAAACCAACAAGCTTCTTCGTCTCAGAACAACAAATCGAAATAAAGCGGCGACAATCAAGTGAAACCAACATTAGACCTTAGCTGCTTTAAGAACAACGATATTCGCGGCATCATTGGTGACCAAATCAATGGGTACTTTACCTACCTGCTCGGCAAAGCATTTGGAGAATACGCCCTATCCACGACACCTGAAGCCTCATTCGATGGCTTGGCTCAAGTGGTGATTGGTCGTGATAACCGAGAAACGTCCCTTTCATTACAAGAAGCCATGACCAAAGGCTTAATCGAGTCTGGAATAACCGTCGTTGATCTTGGAATGACAGGGACTGAAGAAGTCTACTTTGCAACTCGCCACCTTGGCGCCATTGGCGGAATCCAAATTACGGCAAGCCATAACCCAATTAATTACAACGGAATGAAATTGGTCGGCTTGGACGCTAGCCCGATAAGTAAAAACAGTGGGTTAGATGAAATCAAACGACGCATTGCAGAGCTTAATCAAGAACTGAACTGCAATTTACCGTTCGTTCATGCACAACCAAGTAACTCTAGTAGATCGACCAGTATTCTCGCCCCTTATGTAGACCACCTACTCTCTTATATATCTCCTTCTGAGCTTTCACCTATGAAAATTGTGGTGAACGCAGGGAACGGTGTCGCAGGGCGTATTATTGATGATTTAGAAGCTCGCTTTGCCACGCTCGATATTCCGATCACCTTCATCAAGGTTCACCATACTCCTGACGGAACATTCCCTAATGGCATTCCGAACCCATTGATTAAAGAAAACCAAACAGCCACCAGAGACGCCGTTTTACAAAGCTCGGCCGATCTTGGTATTGCTTGGGATGGAGACTTCGATCGCTGCTTTTTCTTTGACGAGACAGGCAATTACATTGAAGGTTATTACATTGTAGGGTTGCTTGCTGAAGCATTCTTATTAAAAGAGCCGAACGCCACTGTATTACACGATATGCGCATGACATGGAACACGATTGAAATCGCTTACAAACGTGGTGGAAAAGCGATTGGGATTAAAGCGGGACACGCACTTATCAAAGAGAAGATGCGTGAAACGAATGCGGTCTACGGTGGTGAGATGAGCGCACACCATTATTTTCGTGATTTTGGATATTGCGACTCAGGAATGATTCCTTGGCTACTGGTTATTGAACTGATGTCGAAAACCCAACAGTCTCTTTACCAACTGACGAGCGCAAGTATGGATAGATTCCCCTCATCCGGAGAGATCAATCGCAGAGTATCCAACCCAGAGGAAGTCATGGCTTGTGTGTTATTGCACTACCGAGATAATGCCGTTGAGATCGATCACACAGACGGGATCAGCATGAATATGGACACATGGCGCTTCAACTTAAGAAAGTCTAATACCGAGCCATTAATACGCCTTAATGTAGAAACCAGACAAGATAGAGCTTTGCTATCACTTAAAGTCGACGAGCTACTGTCTTTTCTTATTTAAGAGTCCAAGGCGCTTTCCGTTTAAAACTAAAATCCACAAAAAAGCCCTTACTAGCGATTGCTAATAAGGGCTTTGAATTTTCAGCAGCTTAATCGCCGACTGTAATATGCAATAATCAGTCTATTTGTTACGACGTGCTTCAACAGCATCTGCTAGTTGGCGAAGTACTGTTTCAGTATCTTCCCAACCGATACATGCGTCAGTAACAGATTGGCCGTATGTCGCCGCTTTACCGTCAACTAAATCTTGGCGACCTTCAACAAGATGAGATTCAATCATCACACCAAAGATGGCTTTGTCACCGCCTGAGATCTGTGCACTTACGTCATCAGAAACGTTCATTTGGCGCTTGAACTGCTTTGAGCTGTTCGCGTGGCTGAAGTCAATCATCACCTTCTGTGGAAGACCTGAAGCTTCTAGCTCTTCTTTAATCTTACCAACGTGCTCTGCACTGTAGTTTGGCTCTTTACCACCGCGTAGGATGATATGACAATCAGGGTTACCTGCGGTTTCAACGATCGCTGAGTGACCGTATTTAGTTACCGACAAGAAGTGGTGCGAAGCACTTGCAGAGCGAATTGCATCTGTTGCGATCTTGATGTTGCCATCCGTACCATTCTTGAAGCCAACTGGGCAAGATAGGCCTGAAGCCAGTTCACGGTGAACTTGAGATTCTGTCGTACGTGCGCCAATTGCGCCCCAGCTGATTAAGTCAGCAACGTATTGCGGCGTGATCATATCTAAGAATTCACTCGCCGTAGGCATTCCCATATCAGTTAGGTCAAGTAGTAACTTACGTCCTAGACGAAGACCGTCATTTAGTTTGAACGTGTCGTTCATGTACGGGTCATTGATTAGACCTTTCCAGCCAACAGTGGTACGTGGTTTTTCAAAGTAAACACGCATTACGATTTCAAGGTTATCGCCTAGTTCGTCGCGTAGCACTTTCAAACGTTTACCGTACTCAAGCGCAGCTTCTGTATCATGAATAGAACATGGGCCAACAATAACAAGTAAGCGATCATCGCTATCTTCTAAAATATTGTGGATCGCTTTGCGGCTTTCAAAGGTTGTAGAAGAAGCAATTTCTGTCGCTGGAAACTTTTCTAAAACAGCAACAGGTGGTAATAACTCTTTTACTTTGTTAATTCTTACATCATCAGTCTGGAACATTGCTTACTTCTTCCTATTTTCTATCCTTGAGGCTGAATGCACGTTATCTCACGTCACTTTCCATCAGCATTTATCTTCTTGTTCCCTGTAACTTAACTAGTAAAAACTACAGTTTCAATCACTAATTAAAAAAAAACGCAATTTATTTTGTGTTTTATATTTAAAACACCTCGTATAACATTATTTACACGCTATCGATTGCGCAGTTATCAGACACAGTAAGAACACAGCTCTTCAAACTATCCTGGCTAGATAATGTCTTACGCAACGATAGATAAAAGCTCTTGACCACACTACAGCCTTTACAAAACGCATACACAAAAAATAGAGAGCTAAAGACTTTTCGTCACATAAAGAAAAATGGGAACTAGCACCACAACCTTGGTTTGGATGTTACTCATCGAAGAATAGAACCGATCAAATTTGGCAATTTCTGCGCAGGAACGGTATATGGAGAATTGTACAGGCGAAACAAGAGGAGATGTGACGACGAAAGAAGCGGAAAATAGCTAACTGGTTGATAAGATCTCGGTCGCAACCTTATCTTGGATTCGCTCGTCTTGAGAAGAACCTCAAAGCGATGTGCCCTTCCAATCCAATGGTACAATTTACTTAATAAAGTGGCTTCGGGCTTGTTCAACACTCGGGATTTAGTGTTGGCTACGCAACACCTTAAGCCTTATTTGTTATGTGACTAGCACCTTTGATAGGCAGATTGAGCGTTTTACACCAACATACTTTCCATACGCACTCGATTCTGAGTAAGAGTTGCGCTCATAAAAACTGACTGCTTTTGAGTTAACTCTACGTGTCGACAGAATAGCTTTTCGATACCCTTTGTTAACTGCGTAGCATTCGAGTTGTTTCAGCAAGTAGGACCCTGCACCAGATTTGTTGGAGTACATTCGCTTTAGTTCACAAACTTCATTTTCATGGTATCGAAACACTCCACATGCTACTGCGACAGTATTTAGATATACCACGATGCATCCATCTTTCGAAGAATCAAAAGTATCAGATGCAAACGAGCTTTCACCAGAGTCACGGGTAATTTGAGCCAGTGATGAGTTCAATTCAGCGACCAACGACTGAAAATCACTGTTACTTGATTCTACTTTCTTGTGTTCGAATTTCATACCTGTCACATAACGAATGACTTGGATTCCCCCTACCGAGGATCTGCCACACTTATGTGGTACTTAAATGCATCGGAGGCACCATGTCTGATTATTCTTATTTCTGCGGTATCGACCTAGCTAAAAACCACTTTAGTCTTCATGCCGTAGACCAAAATGGTAAAGTCTTACTTCATAAGTCAGTAACTCGCTCTAAGCTACTGACTACAATAGCAAATATACCACTCATGCGTATAGGCGTTGAAGCGTGTGGTGGTGCACATTATTGTGCAACAACAGTCAATAAACTAAGTCACGATGCCCAATTTATCGTTGTCGATTTTGACATGCGTAGAAGTGAGCGGAGCCACCTGGCCGAAAGGCATTGATGGCATTGATAATAAGGAGAATGGCTAACTGGTTGATAAGATTGCTATCGCAACCTTATCTTAGCCTCGCTCGCCTTGAGAAAAGTCTCAAAGCGATGCGCCCTTCAAAACCAATAGTACAATTTACTTAATAAGGTGGCTTCGGGCTTGTTCAACAATTAGGGTTTAGTGTTAGCTACGCAACACCTTAACCCTAATTTGTTATATTTAAAACAACTCAGCTTTTACATCACGGACTATATTCCCCCCGACTCGCCCTTTATCACTAGGAGTTTTGGCAAATGGGACTTGATACCTCTCATCCCCAATAAACTTAATATGATTATGAGAACCATCTTCGACAACTTCCATATTTAGTTTTTTAAGTTCACTCTTTATCTTAGGTGTTACACCCGTATAATTACCAAAAATAGATTTAATAACTTGGATATAACTCGCTTTTGTTCCATCAATCTCATTGTGTTTCATTATATCTTGAAGCAACTGCTGTTTTCGCGAGTTCACCTTAGCGCTATCTAATTGATTTTTTATAATTTCGATAACAAGATCTGACACTTCACCAGTATAAAATTCGCTTTCCGACCCATGTACTAGAATGGGTTTCCCTTTTTTATTCGTATTTGCCTGCAGCTCTTTAAAACGCATTTCTAATACCGAATAGTCTGCACTGACTTTATCTCGTGCATCTTGAGCTTCAATACACAACATTAATTGTTCATCTATCTCTTGCTCATTCTTTTGCTTTAGTTGCTCAATTAAACTTTCTTGCTCTTCTAGTTGAGCAAAAGCTTGTTCAGCAAGTTCTTGATACTCAGTATCTTCAGAAAGTTCATCAAAGCGCTTTTTCAATAAAGTTCGCTGGTCTTTCTGGCGCTTGGCTCTAACCGCGCTTGGGCTAAAATGATTTTTTTTATTGAAGCCATTAGTAGTATGGGTAATGTATGAAAGAGGCTTTGTTGCGTAATTCAATGGAACTAAATCAAGAACCTACGATCTGATCAG
>NZ_JBFSRZ010000057.1:0-31858 GCF_041466065.1 Vibrio sp. 10N.239.312.C11 | reverse complement strand
CTGATCAGATCGTAGGTTCTTGATTTAGTTCCATTGAATTACGCAACAAAGCCGCAAAGTTACTCGACCTGGATGGTGAACAGCAACAAATTTGTTTCGAGGTGTTTGACAGTGGCATCGGTATCAGTGAAGAACACATTCGAAACCTATTCCAACCTTTTGTTCAAGCCGATGAAGGAACCACGAGGAAATATGGTGGTTCAGGCCTTGGTTTGACTATCTCGAAGCAACTTATTGAACAAATGGGTGGCAGTCTTAACGTGACGAGTAAGATCAACATTGGTTCAACGTTCTCTATTACGCTGCCGCTTAAAACGCTCGCTGAAAATAACAGGGCGGACATGAATGGTAAGGTGGCGCTACTTACCAAAACGTTCATGCAGCAATCTGAATTAGAGAACTATCTAACATCTTGGGGTATTAAGGTTATCTCAAAGAATGTTCAGGTGACTAAAGAGCTCGCACACTGGGTCGATACCATTGAGCCTGATTTTGTGTTTATTCCTCATGAGCTAGATCAGAGCATTGATACGTTCGCCGAAAGCGTGCAGTTTATTTGTGTCAGTGAACAAGGAATGCTTTCGCCTGCGCCATGCAAATTGGGCTGGAATCTGTCAGCAAACCCATTGTTGCCTTCGCAGTTGATGCACTGTTTGCACAACTGTCCTGCGTTTGTGGAAGATGTTGTCCAAGATGATAATAATCTGAAATTGAGTACTGAGTCGCGCGAGTCTGCCAAACAGAATCAAAGACTTATCTTAATAGCGGAAGATCACCCAATCAATCAACAGATAATTCTTCAACAAATTGAGCAATTAGGTTTCCATGCCGACATGGTAGATAACGGCAAGGAAGCACTTGTTGCCTTAGATAATGAAGATTATGGGCTGCTAATTACCGATTGCCACATGCCTGAGATGGATGGCTACGAATTAACGAGGCAGATCCGAGTAAAAGAGCAGACCCAAAACCAACCTCGTCTTCCGATCATTGCGTTAACCGCAAACGCTGTGCAAGGTGAAAATGATAAGTGCTTTGAGATTGGTATGGATGACTTCTTATCAAAACCAACCAAATTAAGGGTGATTGGCGACACCATAATCAAACATCTTGATAAGGTGCAATCTGTTGTCGATAAGCCTTGTATTAGTTCCTCGGAGCTTAAAAGTGAGCCGAGCTCTGCTCCGATTGATCTCGCCAACTTAACCGAATTGTTTGGTGACAAAGATCTCGTCATGCAGATCATCACTGACTTTATCAAGAGCCATCAAGCTGACATGCCTCTGCTTCAAGCTGCGTGTGAACAGCGAGATCTCGAAGCCATTAAACAGGTAGCTCATAAGATGAAGGGAGCTGCAAAAATGGTAGGCACAGAGGACATTGCCAATCAATTGCAAACAATGGAATTGGTCTCCTTAAGTGACTTAGATGGTATTCAAGCACATTACGATAACCTCGAACAGCTGACGAACCAATTGAAGACTTATTGTTCAGAATCAATCAAACCATTTAAGGAGCTACCATGAACCAGCATGTTGTAGTGATAGAAGATCACCCTTTTCAATTGAATGTAATGGGGATGGTTTTAAAGAGTTTGGGTATGGAAAATGTCCAACCTTTTGAATGTGGATATAAGGCTCTAGAGTTTATTGAAGCCTCTTCTGTCGATTTGATCTTATGTGATCTGAATATGCCGATGATCGATGGTATCGAACTCCTAAAACGCCTTGCTGAGGCCGATTTTCAAGGCAATATCATCATCACAAGTGCGGAAAGCAAAACAGTGCTCGATGCCGCAAGGAAGATGTGTAAAGCGTTTAACCTGAATTTGCTTGGTGTTCTTGAGAAGCCAATAGCAAAAGAGTCGCTGTCAAAGTTAATTAACCTTAACTCTACAAAAGAAGCGGCTGCTTCTAATTCTAATAGCGACATCGTTATTACGGATGAAGACATAGCAAAAGCGGTAAGCAACCAAGAGTTTATGTTCTATTACCAACCGATAGTGTGTATCCATAGTGGTGAATGGCGAGAAAGTGAATCGCTAATTCGATGGCAGCACCCTCGTTATGGCGTACTCAGCCCTTTTTTCTTTTTGTCTCGGTTACTTGAGTCAGGAAAAATGGGAGAGGTGATGAAGTATTTAATCAATCAAGCGATCAATGAGAAGTCATTTCTCGGAGAGCGGAGATTTGCAATAAACCTGACAGCTAAAGATATTATTGACGGTGATATTGTTGATTATATCTTCGCTTTGATCGACCAAGGTGAACTTGAGACAGAGCAGATAAAATTGGAATTAACAGAATCTGATTTAGTTGAAAGTGTCGCTCTTGCTTTAGCGTCCACCACGAGGATATGCATGCGCGGTATTCCCCTGGCGATTGACGACTTTGGAACAGGTTACTCTTCACTCAAGCAATTAGATGACCTGCCATTTTCAGCACTGAAACTGGATATCGACTTTGTGAAAAACATTCAAAGCAGTCGTTCAAGCCATGCCATTGTTCGCGCTACTCTCTACTTGGCTCACTTATTAGAACTGAGTACAGTTGCTGAAGGGGTTGAGGATCATTCTCTTTGGATGGACATTCGTGAAATCAGTAATGTCGACACATTGGTTCAGGGCTATTTTATCGCTCGTCCAATGCCTGCTCGTAAACTATTAGAGTGGAAAGAAGACTGGGACAGCAAAATTAAAGAGCTGAACTTAATTAAAGAAATTAAATAACGGGCTTTGAACATAACGGTAAATTTGTTTAGTGAATGTGTTCGCTATTAAATATGAACAAACGTTACCATCAGCCACAACCAGCGCTAATGAAAAAACCTTATGCTATTGTCTCGCTATATCAACATTAAAGTACAGTTTATTGTACTGCTCTCAATAATATCTCTTAGCCTAGCTGCCATTATCTCAATAAATGTCTTTATTCATAATGATAATAGTCAGCGCCTAAAGCAGTTAGAGTCAAGTTACTACCCTGCACTTGAGCATGCGACGAAAATATATTCTCTTTTACCTAACGTGAAGCAACAGTTCGAAGCTGCTGTCGTGATGGAAGATGAGCAAGCTCTCGATTTTGCACGTCAAATTTCTTCTGAACTGCAAGTTGAAGCGAGTCGTGGTGCCGATGTTTTACCTTCACAAGCGACAGCTTTTAATAAACTGTCACAACAACTAGCAAGGTACACGGATTCTGCGTACGCGCTGAGCGAAGATTTTATTAATCTCAATGACTCTTTCGAGAGCCTGACCTCCAGAGCGAACCAACTTAGCACTGAATATGATTCATTAGTTGCGTTAAGCGAGACGTTACGTGCATCCGCGAGTCAGAAGGTCGTAGACACTATCTTGCACTCTGAAAAAGCCGCAAACGACGCTGCGAATCAATCTATTTGGTTAGGTGTGTTCTTTTTGATCTCTGTGATTTCGGTTGGTTACGCAATATTCAAATCGGTTATTAGCTCAATATTGCTTGTGACAGAAAAGATGAAGGCGATTGCGACTGGGGATGGTGACTTAACGGTACGCATCGACTACGCAGGAAAAGATGAGATATCAACGCTTGTTGAGAGTTTCAATCAATTCATTGAAAAGCTACAAGGCATTATCGCGAGTACGTTAAGCATTGGACACGAGCTTGAGGTTGTCAGCGATAAGATTCGTAGCGAGTCGAATCAAACCTTGGCTCTAAATAGCACTCAACGTGATCACATCGAAGAGGTTACCGAGGCGGTCAATAACATCATCGACCTCATAGAACAAGTTGTTAACTTTGCATCGCATGCAGATTCTCAAGCTCAAAAAGCCAATTCTAGTGCTCAAACAGGAACACAAGTGGTTCTTAAAACGAGTAAAGAAATTGAAGAGCTTGCGACAAACATCCGTGATACGGCCTGTAAGTTGAAAGAACTCGATCAGAATGCAAGCAATGTTGGCTCAATACTAAACACAATACAAAGTGTCGCTGAGCAAACGAATTTATTAGCACTAAATGCTGCAATTGAAGCTGCGCGAGCTGGTGAACATGGCCGAGGCTTTGCTGTTGTGTCCGACGAAGTGCGCGTGTTAGCGAACAATACTCAACAATCCGCAACAGAAATTAATGCCCTGTTGGTCGACCTTAAGTCCGGCTCTAACGCTGCTGTTGGCGCTATGGACCAAGGCTTAGCGAGCTCGTCACAGGCGGTTGGAGACGCGCAAAACGCGGGTGACTATCTATTAGAAATTAGTGGCCAGGTAGAAGAAATTACCGAGCTCAACAAACAAATTGCAAGTACTACAGAGCATCAAGCTCGTGCTTCAAAACAAATCCACACCCATATGGATGATTTTAGACAGTGCTCTCATCAAGTGTCTCAGTCGACAGATCAACTCGAAGCTCTAAGTCACCAACTGAGTGGCATCGTTACAGAGCTGAGTAAATCAACATCACAATTTAAAGTATAACGGAGAACAACAATGACTAACTCCTCTTTTCGCTTATTGCCGTTAGCGGTAGCACTTGCGACTTCATTCGCTGCACACGCTACAGATGAGCAAAAATTGGCTGAGCTTGAGAACAAGGTCGCTATTCTTGAAGCAAAAGAACTAAATTCAGTCGCTGATAAATTTAGCTTCAATGGTTTTGCGTCTTTGAACATGCAACTTGGTAACAATAGCCATGGTTTCATGAAGTCACAAAACAAAGTACGCTTTGATGAAGGTTCTCTAATTGGTTTGCAAGGTGAGTTTGAAGTTAACGACTCTACTTCAGCTGTCGTGCAAATGGTTGCGCGCGGTAACAAGAAAGAAAACTGGACACCGGATGTTGAGTGGGCATTTCTAAGCCATAAAGTAACACCAAATTTGACAGTCCGTGGCGGTAAGCTACGTCTTCCTCTGTTCATGTACTCTGACTACCTAGAAGTGGGTTACGCTCAAACAAGCGTTCGCGTTCCTAGTGAAGTTTATGGTTCTGTAGTTCTTACGTCACTCACTGGTGGTGATTTCATCTATGACGTTGAGTTAGACGACAGCACAGTATCATTCCAAGGTTTCGTAGGTTCACAAAAGCTTTCAGCGTCTAAGCATAGCTACAATGCTGATACGCAGTTTGATGACATCGCTGGTGGTGTGATCAACTGGACAGACGACACTTGGACTTTACGTACGGTTTACGCTCAAGCAGTGGTAAGCTCAACAACAAACTGGAACGTTAAGAATAAGCCACCTATTTTAAACACAACGTTTAACGATGAGAAAGCGAAGTTCTACGGTGTTGGTGGTCGATACGACAACGGTAACCTATCGCTAGTTTCAGAAGTTACTCGTACAACGGTTGAAGGTTTCTATCACGATGTAGATTCTGCTTACCTGACAACGGCTTACCGTGTGAACGAATTCACGCCTTACGTAACTGTAGCGCACATGGAATCGACAGACGATGCAGAACGTAACAACCAGGTTAAACGTCAATACGTAAACATGGTTAAGAACCCAAGTGCTGCTACTAAATATGCTTTCGGCTCTGCAACCGCTATCTCTAGCAACATGAATATCCAACGCACAACTTACAGCATCGGTACTCGTTGGGACTTTATGCCTAATATCGCGCTGAAAGGTGATGTTAGCTACCTAACCAACTTCGGTTCAACTAATGGTGGTGTTAACGCATCTTACAAGAACGAAGACAACATCTTGTACACAGTTAAAGTTGACGCGGTATTTTAAGGAAGAGAATTATGTTTAAAAAAGCATTGGTAGCCGCTGCTCTTCTTAGCAGCATGAACGCTTTCGCTGGTTTGGTTGTTGTTGGTAATCCATCAATGAGTGAGCTGGACGCTTCAACAGTTAAAAAACTGTATCTAGGTAAAGCAAAGTCTCTACAGATTGAAGCGGTAGACTTGGAAGACGGTCACCCACTTAAGGGTACTTTTCACCAAGCAATTACAAAGAAGACAGAAGCACAGCTTCAAGCTTACTGGGCAAAGCGAGTATTTACGGGTAAAGGTCAACCACCTAAAGCTGTAGGTCAAGAAAGCTTAGCGAAAGACATGGTCGCTAGCTCTTCAAACAAAATTGCTTATATCGATGACTCTTTAGTTGATAGCTCAGTTAAGGTTCTTCTAAAGCTTTAAGTTTGAGCTATAAAATAAAAGCTTGAGCTGTAAAGTAAAGGCTTTTCGTGTGGCGCTCTAATAGGGCGCCACTCTTACATTGGCTTACATACTGCTCGAACTCTCTTACTTACCGCTTACACTCGCTTGTCAATTCCCTATCTTATTGTTTCATAAGGCAATCTTGCTGGTTGTTTTTTGTTCTATTTTCTAAAAAATCCAAATTTTTTATATTTTTATTCATTTAGTTTGTTTGATATAAAAATGGGCATGTTGAGATTATTTGGTTGAGTTATAGAATGCGCGGGTAATATAAACAAATAGGTGAGGATACAATCTGATGCTAAATGACAAAAGAACAAAAATCTTGAGCTCAGCAGAAAAGCTATTTATTTCTCAGCCTTATAGTAAAGTTTCAATTCGGTCTATTGCTAAGTCTGCGGGTGTAAGCCCCGCGTTAATTCTTTATTACTTTAATAACAAAGAGCAATTGTTTGATCAGCTCATCGAAGAGCATACAAGTCGTTTTCAAGATCAGTTCTCAAAGTATCAGAGAGTGGATGGAATACAACTACAACACTTACTTTCTGAACTTATCGAGTTTTGGGAAGCTTCGCCTAACATCTTTTTACTATTCACTTTTGGCGGAAGCTCATACAATTACGAAAATGTTCAACGCCTTAAAGAGTCTAAGTTTGGTTACACCTACAATAAGACTCTTGAAAATCTTCTTTATTTAGTTGATGGCTGTAACGAGTCAAACTTTCATTATTACCAGATGTTGGTTACGTCGTTAGTGTCTCAACCATATTTAGCAAACAAGCAACAAAAATATAACAATGACAACTCTACGTTTAACCTTATGCAATACCAAGAGGTTATAGCTAGCTTATTTAAAGAAGAGACTCGCTTTGCTTATTAAATAACTGCTTATTAAATGAATTATTCGTAAGTTACATTTTGGGTTTTTAAGTCTTAACTCCTAATTCCTCAAAAACTGACACGAAAAAACGCCGCTCATTTGAGCGGCGTTTTTATTTATGAGAAATGCACACCCTAGCTAGCTTGATCCTTGAGTGTCTGGAATCCAAAGTAAATTCGCATGAACGTAGTTAGCCAGCACGCGGTGCCAAAGGTGTAGGCGATAACAGCAAAGTGTTGAGGCCAAATACAGAACGCGATGAAACAAGCGATGGTTTCAGTGCCTTCGGTTAGCCCTGACATGTAGTACAGAGACTTATGCTTATAGACTGGGTTTTCGATGCCTCGTTTGCCTGCCATCACGGCAAACGCCAAAAAGCTGCTGCCAGTACCGATAAAAGAGAAGATCAAAAACGCACCGGCAATGGCGTTGTGTTCTGGGTTCGCAATAACAAAGCCAAAAGGAATTAACGAATAGAAAAGGAAATCGAGGCTGATGTCGAGAAAACCGCCAGCGTCACTAATGCCTTGGATTCGAGCCAAAGCCCCATCAAGCCCATCACATACTCGGTTGAACACAATGAAGCCTAGCGCCCATTCGTAATGTTGAAATGCCAACGCCGGAAACGCTAAACACCCGACCAGAAAGCCAAATAAGGTGGTTTGATTTGCCGTGATACCGAATTGACTCAGCAACTTAGCTGATTGGTTTAATGGCCACTTAATGACCTTGATGGAGTACTTATCCAGCATGATGACTCCTCCATGGCCAAGACAGCACTTGCGCCCCTTGAGGTACGTCAGCTTCGTCGTGCGTGACCATTAATGTTGGGATATTTGCTTTTGTCAGCTGTTCGAAGACCCAATCGCGAAATTGTGCTCTTAACTCTTGGTCTAACTTACTAAACGGTTCGTCGAGTAGGGCGAGCTTCGGCTTCGCCAATAACATACGAGTTAAGCTGATTCTTGCACGTTGACCGCCAGATATTTGATCCGGGAAAGACTCTGCCAAGTGAGTTAGCTCTATGTCTTTTAGTGCGGCCATCGCTTGCTGTTGACGAGCGGAGCCCTTAATTGAATTAGGCAGAGAGAACGCCAAGTTTTCCCATACCTTGAGGTGAGGGAACAACAAGTCATCTTGAAAAAGAATACCGACTTCACGCTGATGTGAAGGCAGGTTATCCAGCTGAATGTCGTTCAAAATAACGGTGCCAGAATACGAAAACTCATCATTTAAGTGCCCAGCTACGGCGTCCAACAAGGTCGATTTTCCGCAGCCGCTCGGCCCCATCAAAGCCAATACTTGGCCTGATTCTAATGTTATGTTTAGCGCTGAAAACAGCGATACACCATCGTTTTTACGGATGGCGAGGTCGTTGAGGTGCAGACTCATTCGTTAGAAAACCTTTAAAAGTAAGACGGCGATATCTGAGTTGAAGTCGGCTGACTAATATCGCTAAAGAGAAAAAGAACAGAGGCAATAGGGCCTGCCAAATGGCATAGATAGCTGTCACTCTGCGGTCGAAACCACTGGTAAGGGCAACGGCTTCTGTGGTGATTGTGCTAATACGGCCCGCGCCGAGCATCAAGGTGGGTAAGTACTGAGCCAAACTTACGCTGATCCCAACCGCCCAAGCAAAGGCAATAGCGGGTAACAAGATAGGCAGCTTGATGGAGTACCAGCTTTGAAATGGCGATTTACCCAAGCTCAACGAGGCTTTTATCAGGCCGTCATTGAAGCTTTTCCAAGGGCCATCCAAAGACAGATACACAAACGGGAAAGCAAAGAAAACATGCGCCCAAATTACCCAAAATTCATAGGCGCTGCTGCCGATATAAAGCGTGGTCACTTGCATGCCGAACAATACCGAGAGTTGAGGTATCAACATGGGAATCGCGATAATAAAGCCCGGAACTTGCCACTTGTATTTGATTCGGTACTCATGAGCTACCAGCGCGAGTAATAAAGCAACGGAAGCGGCAATAAGGCCAATCCACAAGCTTTGCCCGACGGTGCTCATGATGCCATCCCACTCAAACTCCCAGAAACGCATGCTGTAGCGACTTGGAAGTAAATCAGGGAAACGCCAACGTTGGGCAACACTCCAAATCCCCATTAGTGGAATGATCAGTAGTGACAATGCAGCAAGCACTGCGAAGATCGTTTTTCCTGGAAGGTTAATACCTGTTCTTCCTGAATATTGCCAAGTTCTAAAGTACTTGAGAATTGCCCATTCGATTAGACGCGCTAGGGCGATGATCAACGAAGCCAAACCGAATAAAACGATGGCGCCAGCGGCAGCTCGTGGCAATAGATTAAGGTCTGGGTCGTTAAACCATTGCCATACCAAAACGGCAAAGGTCGGCGGATTGGTTGGGCCAATGATCAGAGCGATGTCGACAACCGATACGCTGTAAGCAAGCACCGCCAACATAGGGAAGCGAAGCTTGGTAAACCATTGTGGGAAAATACACTTCCACCAGATCTGAGCACGGCTATAACCCAGAGAGGCACTGACCTTAGTGATGCGTTCAACATCGATTTGTTGAAGTATCGAAATGCTCATCAGCAATAAGAAGGGCACTTCTTTGAGTGCGAGCATAATGATTAGGCCAAACGCGTAAGGATCTTTTATCAGCAAAGCCAATTCAGAGCTTGTAGCCGATTCACCAAGTAAGTGATGCACGGCTCTTGCGCCAAGCCCTGTTGGGCTAAACAGAAAAGCAAAGCCGATAGCGAAAGCCACATGCGGAATGGCAAGCATTGGCGATAGCGTTAGCTCAATCTTTCTCCAAAACTTGTTTCCCCAAGAAGCCTGAAGAATACAAAAGGTCAGGAAGCAGGCAATGTAGCTGCTGGCGAACGCTGAACCGAGGCTCAAACCAATAGAGTGCCAAGCCCCTTCCCATTGAAAGACTTGGCTAAAACCGTTGAGTGAGGGCTCTTCTAAACCTAGGGGCGGGATGAAACTCAGTGACGAGGCCACTACTCCCGCTACCCCAGGAATGGTTGGGGTAATGCACACAGCTATAACAACAAAATATAGAGCGCGTAGCATGAATTTTAGCTACCGTATCGCTTAAGCCACTCTTTCTCGAGCGCGTTTTGCCAGCTAGGGTGTGGTTCATCAATCGATTTAAATTGCTGGGTATTTTTAGCGCTACCGGTCAGGTATTTGCTGCTCAACACTGAAGGATCGCCCCAAACATTGAGGTCGCCTTTGCGTGATTGTGCTTCTGGGCTCAACAAGAAGTTGATGGTTACCTGAGCGCCAGCACTTGCATTAGCATTCCAAGGAATCGCAAGGAAGTGAATGTTAGACAGAGCACCGCTTTCTAGAGCATAGGCCTTGGTAGTTTCAGCTAGGCGGCCACTTGATTGTGCTGAATAGACAGAATTTGGGTTAAAGGTAATCGCTAAATCGAGCTGACCATCATCCAGAAGTTGAATGCTTTCAGATGTGCCCGCTGGGAATTGTTTACCACCGCGCCATGCCACTTTATGGAATTTATCTAAGTAAGCCCAAAGTGGTGCAGTAACTTCTTGGAAGTTGTCTTCCGAAACAGGTTGAGCCAGTGCAGGGTTGTTGTCTGTTAGCTCAATCAGTAGAGACTTGATGAAGCTGGTGCCATGAAATTCAGGTGGGCGAGGGTAGCTTAAGCGGTTAGGGAAAGCTTGAGCGTAGCTCAACATCTCTGAAAACGATTGTGGCGGATTGTTTAGTGTCTCTTGGTCGTGGATGAACACAAGTTGTCCGACGCCCCAAGGTGCTTCTAAGCCTTCGGTTGGCTCCGAGAAATCGACATCAATTGGTAAAGATTTATCAACGTACTTCCAGTTTGGAAGTGATTCTGTGAATGGTCCAAATAACAGCGCATTGTCTTTCATCGAGCGGAAGTTCTCACCATTAATCCAAACGATATCGACACTGCCTTCGCTGTTCTTGCCTGCGGCTTTTTCTGCAAGTAGTCGAGTAGTCGTTTCAGCAATGTCGGTTACTTTTACATGCTTTAAGGTCACACCGTAGTCACTTTGTAACTCCTTGCCTGCCCATTGTAGGTAACGATTAATTTCTTGGCTTCCGCCCCAAGCGTGAAAGTAGACAGTTTGTCCCTCTGCCTGCTGTTCTATTTGGTTCCAGCTATTGGTTGATGTTGCTTCATCAGCGTAAATGGCTGCGCTGTATGCAACGGTTGCCATGATTCCTAACGTACTTACTATCTTGTTCATAAACTTTTCCATTTGGTAGTGAACGGGCAAGAGCATTGTATTTTCAAACTCCCTAGGGCGTGTTGACCTTTCGTGGCTAACGAAAGATCAACACGCCCTAATAGTTATTCTATCTGTTTCTGAAATAAATTCTAATTCAACAGTAAATTCAATCAATTACTTAAGGGCTATTACCATCCTAGCAACAGACCGTTGAACTGATGAATTTATTGCACTCAAATGATAGATTTTTTAGGTTTATTGGAGGTTGGTACGAAAAGTAAGCGATGAGTGTCAGTTTTGAAGGAATCATGAGTGTAAAAAAGCAATAAAAAAGGAGCCACTAGGGCTCCTTCAATCAATATTTGGTTTCTCTGACTGATTAGTTTACCCAGTCACGAATTGTGTACGTTAGCGTGTGTACATCGTTTTTCAATACTAGCGTATCGTTTGTTAGTGTTACGTCGCTCCACTCGCTTAGAGTCGCGGAAACCGATTGTTCGATTTCCATTGCTGAGCCGTGACACATTTTCATGGTCATGCCCATTTGCTTAATGCGGAATTGACCGTCTTTTAGTTCGCCTTGACCGAAGAAGTTGTTACAACCAGCCATGCCGTTTGCCGTCATCTTTTCGCCGATCTCTAGACGAGGTGTCGCTTGGTGTTCGCTTTTCTCAATGTTCTTGCCATCAATTTGCGCAAGTTCCCAATTATGGTGCTGTAGATCGGTTGGTGTTACTTGCATCGCGTTATCACCTGTTGTTGTGCATGCTGCTAGCATCATAGGTAAAGCGGCTACTGCTAGTAATTTTTTTGAACTAAACTTCATATTATAAGGCTCCAAAGGAAAGAACGAAGTTACCGAATAAGTGTAACTTGATGGGTTCAAAGTATAGTTTACAAAACACTATATGTGTCAGTATAAGGTCATAGTTTAGTATGGATTTCATGAGCTAGGCGACAAATTAATCGCTTATTTTTGAGATAGTAAGCGTAATTTTGATTATGTAAGGAGGCGGGGTGGAGCAGTTAGAGTTTTTCCAAGTTCCAAGCCCTTGCGTGGGGGTTTGCTCAAGCGATGACAAAGGCTATTGCAATGGCTGTATGCGTAAAAGGGAGGAGCGCTTTAATTGGATGTCGATGACGCCGTCAGAACAGTTACACGTCATAAAGCTGTGTCGTCAGCGCTATAGAAGAAAAATAATGAAGCAAAAAAATTTGGTTGGTAAGTCGGTTGACGAAGAGGGAAGTACAAGTCCCCAAAGAGATCTTTTCGGCTAAAGAGGAAGTATTGAAATTTTATTTAACCTCGAGGTAACTATTACTTTACATAATGGTTGGGGTGTAATATTAAGGTAGGTACCTTTGTACCTGAAGGAGTGGTGTCGGTATGAATAAAAAGAACGGAAAATTCAAAAAAGAGCCAGTTAAAGCACTGGATCGTAAACCGATCGGGGCGAAAGATGACCCTGAAGAGGCTCCGCGTGATTGGCATTCGATGTCAGAAGAAGAACGAATGGAAATCCTTTCTCACCTTTCAGACATGCCTTTTCAATAACATCACTGGTTCTTCAGAGTCTTTCTTAAAGCCCTGTTTTCTTAAATAAACAGCTTTCTGAAATAAACATATTGCTAAACAAACATGTGATTCGCTTTCGTTACACCACGATGGTACGTGCAAAATGTATCATTGGCTTCGGTGGTTTTACTGTGAATTTTAATGTTTGTGATCACTTCTACAGCCCCTGCATCGTAGCAAGCTTGTTCTGCTTTTTTAACGATATCTAACAGTAGGTTGAGTTCACCTTTCATCGTGGTTTCCATAGCTCCGACTTGGAAAGGCACATCGGCAGCTTTCACAACTTCAATTGCTTTATCAACCACTTCGAAGTTGTTGCCTTCTTTAACGCGAGGGATCACTTGGAAGGCAACCATCACTTCTTTTTCTCTTTTTAACTCAGACACTTTCTGCTTACTCTAGGATAGGGAATTGTTGCAGATGATAGGTTCATGCAGGTATTAATTCTACAACTAACGATGCTGTTCTATCGACTATATCAGTGACTAGAGATGTCGGCTTATTTGCTACCCCAATGGTCGCTAACCCAACCACCAATATGTTCATCAAAATGACTGCCACTGAATCTCTGGTTACGCTCCACCGAGGTATCACAGTCATCTTTGTTGTCTATTAGGTTTTGTATGTAGTTTGCCATCGGGTCATTAGAACGCTGACGATCTCGGCGAGTGGCCACTTCCTTAATCAGTTGTAATCGATATGTAGAGCTTGCACGTTTCATTTCAATGACCTCCCGGTTTTTAGACACTAATAGAAAAATCTAGTTGTCAGATATAGGGGCGTCAACGTGATTTTAGAGTATTTTTTTTGAGCAACCAAGAATCAATACCTTGGCATCATAATTCATAAAAGTGTCATTTAGGTTGGCATCTTTATGGAGGTTTGAGGGCATAAGTTTGTATTTTGGTCCTGCTAATATGAGATCAACCATAAAAAAGCCCAGTGCAAACTGGGCTATTCGATTTTCTGTGGTTACTTTGAATAACAGGTTATTTCGAAGAACTTGGTTTGCTCTTAAATTGCTTAACACTCTTCTTTTTTGCGGTTCTTCGGTTAGCCATTTTGTCTTTAGGCGGACGTTTGCGAGCTGTCGCTTCAGATGCAGGTTTGTCTGTAACAGGGAAACCTTCCAACGCTTGTAGCATAAGAGGTTTATTGGTCAGAGTACGAATTGCATTCAGGTAGTCAGTTTCGCTGTGGCTAACCAGAGAGATTGCGCGCCCCGTGCTTCCTGCTCTTGCTGTGCGACCAACTCGGTGTACGTAAGTCGCCGAATGCGATGGCAAATCAAAGTTAATTACGACAGGTAGTTGATCAATATGGATGCCTCTAGCCATAACGTCGGTGGCGATAAGCACACGAGTCGTGCCATTTTTGAAATTCTCTAATGCTTGCTCTCGCTCTTCTTGGCTCTTATTTCCGTGTAGCGCATTTACACTGATTTTGGCCTTATTCAATCGCTTGGTTAATGCATCAGCATTGTCTTTTGCGCCAATAAATACCAATACCTGCGACCATGCGTGCTGATTGACTAGGGCGATCAGCGCTTGAGCTTTACTGCCTTTGTTCACTAAGTACAGAGTTTCTTCAATAGCCGCGACCACGCTGTTTTCTTGATGCGTTGTGACCTTTACTGGATTAACAAGAAGCGCCTCAGTCTGACTGATCAGCTCTTTTGGCAGCGTAGCCGAAAACAGCAGTGTTTGATGCTTTTTAGGAAGAGCAGAAATAATGGTTTGAACATCTGGCCAAAATCCCATGTCGAGTAAACGGTCTGCCTCATCAAGAATTAAAGACTTGCATTGGGTTAGCTCGAGCTTGTTCTCTTGAATAACGGCATGTAGGCGGCCAGGAGTTGCGATCACGAGTTGTGGCTTTTCTAACAATTGCTGTTGCTGGATCTCGATATCAACACCACCAGTTAGTGTCACCGTTTTGATATCAAGTGTGCTTGCGATGGGTTCTAGTGCTTTGGTTACTTGAGAGGCAAGTTCACGGGTTGGAACAATGATTATCGCTTGTAGTTCATTTACATCATGCTTGATGTTGTTCAGCAAAGGTAAGCCAAATGCCAACGTTTTTCCGCTACCCGTTTGAGCCAACGCCAGCACGTCTTTCCCCGCAATAATTGTAGGAATTACCGTTTGCTGTATCTCTGTCGGCTTATTGAATTGAGATGGGATCGCGGAGACGGTTTTTGGGTTAAGGGTTAGGCTATCAAATGACATAAATGAACCAAGTATCAAAAGGGAGGTGGAGTCTAACAGGGCTGCAAATGTTAGAAAATCAGTTTTGTAACGTTACACGATAAACGCTCTCATTTTATGCGTGAATTATGTATGTTAGCCATACGCGATAATTAAACGTTCATCATATTGTAATGGCATTGAATGGACGTACAATGTCCGCCCTAAAAATGTTCATGAAATGAGTTCGAAATGAGTTGGGACAGTATATCGCTGTTTATTGTTATCGTGTTTTTTATTGCCATTATTCCAGGCCCTAATGCTTTGCTGGTATTAAGCACAGCCTTAACTCAAAGGAAGCTGTTCGCATTTGTGAACGTGTTGGGCGTGTCATGTGGTTTCTTTTTTCACGCCTTTATCTCGGCCAACGGCATAAGTTTGTTATTGTCGAACACCCCAATGGCCTTTGAAGGGCTTAAGTGGGCTGGGGTTTTGTATCTTGTCTGGCTTGGGTATAACCATTTTCGCGCGGCCCTGCGTGCTCAAGAGGGTGTACTTTATGCGGTAAGTGCATCGGGAAGTAAGCTATACAATCAATTTTTCAAAGGGCTCCTCACTAATCTACTGAATCCTAAAATCGTCCTGTTTTATCTTTCTATATTCCCTCAATTTGTTTCAAAAGATGCGATTGTGACAGACAGTTTGATGCTTGGTGGGATTCAGGCGACAGTAGTGTCGATGTGGTTCTTGATTGTGATCTTAATGGCGGATACGTTCAAGCGCTTGTTGGTTCAAAAGCGAACCTCACAAATGATGAACATTGTTTGTGGTGTTCTATTTGTGGGCTTTAGTATTCAACTAGCATTGTTTCAGCTCTGAGGTAGTGTTGCTAAGAATGGGGCATATACCATATTCTATTCAGTGCTCATTTTTTACTGAATCCTCAGGAATTTTAGAGTCTCTTCATAAATGGCTAAAGCATTGCTATGTAAAGTCGATATAATGGACAGTCATCAATTGGATGAATGTGTATGTTTCGATCTTAGATTTGAAACAGAAAACAACGGATAGTTAGCTTGTTCATTTTTACCAAGAAACAGAAACATGAAACAAAGATAGGGAGTCATCGATGAGTGAAGAGTCATTCACCCAGAAACGTGAGTATTACCGCCTGAAGTACCCTAAAAAGGCGCGCCCAGTGATACGAATCAAAGATGAACTTTTTCATGTCAGTGAAGTTTCTGAAAAAGGCGTGCGCTTGATGATGAGTAACATCATCCCGGTCTATCGAGGCTTCTCAATGGCAGGCACTTTATGGTTGCATGGTAATAACAGCATTGATATTCGTGGTTCTGTATTGAGGCAAGAAGGCGATGAAGTGATCGTTCTGTTATCACAAGGCCCGAGTTTCAAAGATATGGTGGCTGAACAACGACACATTAGGCAAAGGTACCCGGTTTTCTTCGCGAACCTCAGAGTGGCATAAGCAAAGCTTCTAAACGCCTAAAACCCAAGTAACTCATCATTATCTGATATAAAAAGCCCAGCACTTTGACGAGTGCTGGGCTTTGTCATCTATATGAACAAACTACTTCTAAAGACAAACTAACAAGTTTGCTTCCTCTTATAGCTCGTCGACTGTTGCCCAAACCGCTGCTAGCATGTCGTGACCAAATGCAACACTGCGCTCTGGAGACCAACCGTACAGTTCGTCAGCGTGGCTGATGTGATCTTTAAATGGCATCTCGACAGTGTATGCCAAACACTTGAACTGTTCGCCGATCCAGTTTGTGCCGACGGTCATATTTGCTTTGCCCGGTTCGTCTTTATCGTAACCAAATTCATCTTGGAACTCTGGCGTGATAGTCAGAAGAGCTTGCTTGAAGTGATTCTCTAGTTTTGCAATGCGCTCGTTGTATGAAGGTGTGCCTTCGCTACCAGCAACAAAGTTATATGGGATTGCTTCGTCGCCGTGAATGTCTAGACAAAGGTCAACACCAGTCTCTAGCATGCGCTCGCGAACAAGGAAAACCTCAGGGCTGCGTTCCATAGAAGGTGACTGCCATTCACGGTTTAGGTTAACGCCAATACCGTTAGTGCGTAGGTGGCCACGGATACTGCCGTCTGGGTTCATGTTAGGTACAACGCGGAATACAACGCTGTCTAGCAGTGAGCGGCCTACTGTGTCTGTCTCATCAAGCAAGCGTTGTAGCAGACCTTCGATCAGCCATTCAGCCATGGTCTCGCCCGGATGTTGGCGACCAATAACCCAGATGTTTTTCTTCTCTGCACTTGGCTCACCGATGGTTAGCAAAGTGATGTCGTTGTTATCTAACGTATGGCCCAGAGTTTCTAGCTTACAAGCAGGGTGCGTTTGAGCACTGTGCAAGAGATCTTGATGACGATCGTATGAATACGGTGCGAAGTACGCGAAGTACATTGAATCGTGTTCAGGAATGATATCAAAGCTTAAAGTGTCGCCATCGAATTGAGATGGAATGCGGAACCACTCTTCACGGTCATACGATGCAACCACATCATAATCTTTCCAGCCTTCAGGGTAGGCAGATGTTGCCAATTGGCCGATTTCAAAGTGGTGAGCTTGTTGAGCTTCACTTTCTAAGCGGAAATGAAACCATTGTGCGATTTCAGTTTGATTATCCGCTGGAATAGTTAGTTGAATGTTTTGTGGTGAATCTGCTGAAACGACGTGAATGTTGCCGCTTTCGAAGTTGCTGAAAATTTTCATTGTAGTTTTTATCTCGTAGTTGAGTTGCCGTAAGATTAGCACACTTTTTTTCGAGCAAACCACTAACTAAATCGTAATGAGATGTTATTTCAGCTATCTGTTTTTAGCTGCCTACTTTTAAATCGACAGCTATTTAACGGTTAACTTTGAGCTATCGACGTTGGCAAGTCGTGCAACCACGACAGGCAGAGCGTGTATAGCGATCGAGTTTACTGCGTTGCACCTTACAGTACGCATTTTTCAGCGCTCTTCTTCCAGCAAACCAATCATCCGGCTTTGACAGGATCAGATAACCATTGAAGCGCTTCACAAGCTCTATTCTATTTTGGTCGATGAACTTTCTATCAAAGCCTATTTCGAAGTAATCAAGCGCTTGTTCAATCGAAGTAAAGCTCGCTATTTTTTGTTGGAACTCTGTTTGGCTCATGGGGAGTTTGTTTGTGAACTGGTGGCAACTATTGTACCGAGTTCACGATTTATTTTATTGATTTTAGTTATGACTTACCTGGGGTTGAACCGTAGGCTTTCTTAACATGAAGTGATCTTTTTAACTCTTTGAGGATTATAGATAAAGTACTAACGAACAGTGACAACTACCCAACCAGATAGGGGAATCAATGAATCGAATCAATCCAAAGAAACTACTTCGCAGTAAATGGACGGCCGTTAGCCCAGTAAAGAAAGAAAAGCACTTTATGATCACGGAGGTCGAATTCGAAGAAGGGGAGGTCATTCGTTGCTTAATAGAAGCGGTGATGACGAAACGAGAAGAAGACATTAACTGGCGCGATCTAACCGATAAGGATCATTGGCTTCCTGGTTGGAAATAAGTGTATCAAGTCGAGGCGATCTGCTTGATACACTTGTATTAATTACCCGACGCAGCAAGCCCTTGCCAGTATTTAAGGCCTTCTAACACACCCTCTGCATGTGTTGCTCTGCTGGTGTATACGTTATCTCGATCGGACAGGTGAGCGATCTCAGGGTAATGATTCGCGACCAATATTGAATTTACGCCATCTATGGTTAGCATCGAGGTGTCGTTCGCTGAATCGCCAGCCACGCATACCTCTTCAATGCTTAACTGATGTTGTTTAAGTAGATGATGAATCGCTGTGGCCTTGTTGACACCCTTAGGCGTGATATCTAAGTACCAATCGTGGGAATAAGTAAGGTGTACATCTAAACCGTGTGATTCCAGACGAGATGCGATCAGCTCATGTTGAGGCTCTGAGAGTTTTCCTTCGAAAGTGATCTTGTATTCCCCTTGATGGCTCTCTAAGCGCTCTCCCATGAAATCGAGCGATGCAAGTGCAGACTCAACCTTTGACTTGTTCCAAGACGCTTCTAATTGATTGTGCCAGGTGTGATCCGGTGTTTGGGAGTGCTCGTGATGAATTCTCGTGCCTACGTCGCTGATAATCGTGTGTGGTTTCGGGTAGTTGTCAGAAGCTAAACCCACACGAATTGAGGGCAGTGTTCTACCTGTCGCGATGATAAAGCGGATATCCGGTTGTTTTGTTAAGTAGTTAAACAACTGATCAACCCCATGAGACGAGCCGCCATCAAGCGTGCCATCAAAGTCACACACCAGCATTTTTATCATTCTAATACCTGTCCTTTTATCCGTCCGAAAGAGTATCCAGCCTTTAGATAAAGAATGGATCAGCAATGTGTACTCTACAAGTTGTCTTTCGGCCTGGGTAATCGACTTTTGACAGTTTGCAGCAAGTATCACAGTTGGTGTTATGTCTTCTATATCGGAGATGAAGGTATCAATCCGATCTGTGCCTAATTGGACGGACTCTATCCAGATTGCCCTTCATATGTGTGTAAAAGTCATTGGGAGTGCGCGCCTCGTAATGGTGTTAATTTACCGGTCTTAGTGGCGTTTAAATCCTCTTAATTGGTTTGTATTCAAATTGTTTGTACACGAACTATTTGTGCATATTCTTGGTCTATTTAGCCTATTAATTGTTCTGATGTGAAATAAATATTCAATAATCTATCTGTAAGTAATACATAATGCCGCAGGTGTTGAGTGTGATTTAAATTTCTTTATTATCAATATTTTGCTTTGTATGGGCTTGATATTTGACCTTTGTTTGGGCTGGGGTTTTAACGGTTTTTCATTGACTTTACAGAACGATGCCCCTTGATTTGCATGGGTTAATTGCTTAGAGTGCTAATCGTTTTTCGGGTTTAAATAACCGTTTTTAAGTTTAAATAATCGGTTTTGAGTTTAAATAACTATTAGTTTAGATAACTAAGAAAGGATTAAATTACATGGATCCCATACTGGAAGTTAAGGGACTGTACAAGGTGTTTGGTGAAGACACCGACCGTGCTTTTACAATGATTAATGAAGGCGCGAACAAAGATAAAGTTTTCGAAGAAACAGGGTTAACGATCGGCGTTAACGATGTTTCTCTTAGCATTCAAGAAGGCGAGATTTTCGTCATAATGGGCCTGTCAGGATCTGGCAAATCAACCCTAGTACGCCTTCTTAACCGCTTGATTGAACCTACCAAAGGTAATGTGCTTCTTCGAGGCAAAGACATTGCCCACACCTCAGAAGATGAGCTCCGCGAAGTCCGTCGCAACAACATCTCCATGGTTTTCCAAAACTTCGCATTGATGCCTCACATGACAGTGATTGAAAACGCCGCGTTTGGTCTTGAACTAGCGGGTGTTGAAGTCGATAAGAGAAAACAGTCAGCATTTGAAGCGTTGGAACGAGTCGGTCTCGGGCCGTATTCAGAATCTTACCCTGATGAATTGTCTGGCGGTATGAAGCAGCGTGTTGGTTTGGCTCGTGCTCTAGCATGTGACCCTGATATCTTGTTGATGGATGAAGCATTCTCGGCGCTCGATCCTTTGATTCGTACTGAAATGCAAGATGAGCTTATTCGCCTTCAAAATGACGATAAACGAACCATTGTTTTCATCTCCCATGATTTGGATGAAGCGATGCGAATCGGTGACCGTATTGCCATTATGCAAAACGGTGAGGTGGTTCAAGTGGGTACCCCAGACGAAATTCTTAACAACCCAGCGAACGATTATGTCGAAGCTTTCTTCCGCGGTGTGAATGTAGCAAGTGTTCTTACGGTGAAAGACATTGCACGTAAGAAGCCAGCGGCGGTATTTAAAAAATCAGAACATGACGGCCCAGCGTCCGCTCTACAAATCTTGATGGATAACGACCGTGAATACGGCATTGTTGTTGAGAAAAGCAGTCGTTACTCCGGCATTGTCTCTGTTGATTCCCTTCGTAAAGCACACAAAGAGAACAAATCACTCGTCAGTGCGCAGCTCGATGATGGCCTAACGCTGAACCCTGATTTACCAATCAACGATGTGCTTGGCCTTGTTGGCGGTGTGCCTTACTCCGTTCCTGTTGTGGATGAGCAAGGTAATTACTTTGGCGTGGTAACTAAGTCGCGACTGTTACAAACATTGGATAAGGGGTAGATCATGTCGTCTGAACAAACAAATAATGACCCATGGTCTCAATCAGCTCCAGCAGCTCAGCCATCAAGTGATCCTTGGGGTCAAGCAGCAGATACCTCACCATCAGCAGATTGGTTAAGCAGCGAAACAGTCGAAACGACACCTTTTGATCCACTTAACCCTTTTGCAGAAGCAGTTTTGCCCGTCGACACTTGGGTAGAGTCTGGACTGAATTGGTTAGTTGAGCACGGACGTCCATTGTTTCAAGCAATCCGTGTGCCTATCGATTTCATTCTAAGTTCATTTGAAACGGCGTTGGTGTCGACACCTGCACCATTCATGTTGATCATTTTGTTTTTAGTTGCATGGCAGTTTTCAAACCTGAAGCTTGGTTTGGCTACAGCCGTTTCTTTGACTTTTATTGGCTTGATTGGCGCTTGGTCTGAAGCGATGACCACGCTTTCACTGGTTATGACATCGGTATTCTTCTGTCTGCTGATCGGCTTACCCATGGGGATATGGCTCGCCCGCAGCAATACCGCGGCTAAATTCGTACGCCCAATTCTCGACGCCATGCAAACGACGCCAGCCTTCGTTTATCTTGTACCCATCGTAATGTTGTTTGGTATCGGTAACGTTCCGGGTGTGGTGGTGACGATCATATTCGCACTTCCTCCTGTTGTACGTTTGACTATCTTGGGTATTCAGCAAGTACCGGAAGATCTGATCGAAGCGGGTCACTCATTTGGTGCCAGCAAAAAGCAGATGCTTTACCGAATTCAACTACCACTTGCACTGCCAACCATCATGGCGGGCGTGAACCAAACACTGATGTTGTCGCTATCGATGGTGGTTATCGCATCAATGATCGCGGTAGGTGGATTAGGTCAAATGGTACTGAGAGGTATTGGCCGACTGGATATGGGATTAGCCGCTGTTGGTGGCCTAGGCATTGTTATTCTTGCAATCCTACTTGACCGCATTACCCAAGTTCTCGGGGTAAATGCAGGTAATACAAAATTACGCTGGTATCACATGGGGCCTGTTTCCCTTGTGCTAAAAGCTTTAAATCGCGGTAAACAATCAGAACTACAACTAAGGAAAAACACCAATGAATAATTCATGGAAGAGTAAGCTAGCCGTTAGCATCGTTTCGACACTGGCTGTATCAACGAACGTGTGGGCTGCAAGCTTACCGGGTGAAGGTGTATCAGTTCAGCCCGTTCAATCTTCAGTTGCTGAAGAAACGTTCCAAACACTGATTGTTAACCGTGCTTTAGAAGAGCTTGGTTACGATGTGAAATCAACGCAAGAAGTGGACTACAACGTAGCTTACACTTCTATCGCAAAAGGTGACGCAACGTTCCTAACAGTAGGTTGGTTCCCACTACACGCTGACAAATACAAAATGGCAGGTGGCGATGACAAATTCTACCGTGAAGGCCAATATGTAAGTGGTGCCGCTCAAGGTTACCTTATTGATAAGAAAACCGCTGAAAAGTACAACATCACTAACATAGGTCAATTGACTGATCCAAAAATCGCTAAGCTGTTTGATGCTGATGGCGATGGCAAAGCAGACCTGACGGGCTGTAACCCTGGTTGGGGTTGTGAGATGGTCATCGAACACCAAATCTCTGCATTCAAATTGGACGATACCGTTACTCACAACCAAGGTAACTATGCAGCGATCATCGCAGATACGATTTCACGTTACCAAAAGGGCGAGTCAGTTCTTTACTACACGTGGACACCTTATTGGGTAAGTGGTGTATTGGTTCCTAACGAAGACGTAGTTTGGTTAGAAGTTCCATTCTCTTCACTTCCGGGTGATCGTGCGAATGTTGATACTACTTTGTCTAACGGTAAGAACTACGGCTTCGAAATGAACTCGATGCGTATTATTGCGAACAAAGAGTTTGCTAAGAACAACCCATCTGCGGCGAAGCTTTTTGAAATCATCAAACTTAACATCAATGATGTAAGTGCTCAGAACATGATGATGAGTAAAGGTAAGAACAGCTCGGCTGATATCGAAGCGCACGTAAACGGTTGGATCAAAGCGAACCGAAATACGTTTGATGCTTGGATTACAGAAGCGAAGAAAGCGGCACTATAACGGTTGTTTTTCGTAAGCAGTCGATAACCGGCTGGAATAAAAAGAGAAGGCCGGTAGTCTGATTCAGACTACCGGCCTTTGTTTTTCTAGCGACATAACTATTTTCTAGCGACATAACTATTTTTTAGCGACATAACTATTGTTATCGCATTATTTTTTAAAGCGGCTTGTTCTTTTAAAAGCGAGCAGCTCTAGCGTTCGCCTTGAACCTCAAAGTCATCGCTGATTAAACGAGCGCAACCATCGGCTTCTAGTGCCCAGTGCTCACGATGCACAACACCAAACGCTTTGTTCATTGTCCAACTAGCCGTCAAAATGTAGCCGCCCTCTGGGTGCTCTTCCCACGTAACGTCTGTGTAATCAACGTCTTTGAAGCCTTGGTCGATGATGTTTTGCCAAAATGCTTGAATCGCTTCACGACCTTCAAAAGTACCAAATGGACGCGCTTCCATTACACAGCTTTCAGCATATTGATCTGCACAACCTTTCGCATCTTGGCTGTTGAATGCTTTCTGCCACGCGTTAATGCCTTGCTTACATGCTTCTAAAATTTGGTTGTCTAACATTGTCTTTCTCCATAACAGTCTTCTTTCAAACACTGTGTCTTTGATTTGGGTGTCTCGATAAGTTGGATTCAGTTTAGCCTTGGAAATTAAGTTGAAAAACAGAGATAATAGAAAATACTGTATGTAAAAAGAGAACAATAAGATGAGTAAGCTAAAGCAGATGTCGATTTTCGCTCACATCGTAGAGCAGGGCTCAGTATCAGCTGCGGCTGAAAAGCTTGAGTTATCCAAGTCCGTCGTCAGTCAGCACCTCAAAATTCTGGAACAAGAACTAGGTGCTTCACTTCTCAAACGCACAACACGGAGGCAATCTCTGACCAGTATGGGTGAGCGTTTTTATTTAAGCTGCAAAGACATCAACGTGATTGCTGACTCGGCTTGGGATATGGCCAAAGCTGAGCTAGAAGAGCCACAAGGTCGGATTCGTATTACTGCACCGAATGCTCTTATGGACTTGCTCGTCGCCCCTGTTGTCGCAGATCTAATGAAGCAATATCCCAAGCTAAAACCCGAGCTGATAAGCGATGATCAGCACTTAGATTTCATGGAACACGATATTGATCTCGCAGTACGAGTAGGAACTTCTCGTGACAGTAACCTAAAGCAGAAACGCTTGGGCGAGTTTAAAGACGTGTTGTGTGGCGTTGAAAGCATGCGTTCTCGTGAGCTTGAATCTATTCCTTACATTGCTAACTCATGGCAAGGTAAGCAAGTTTCTCATCACTTTACTTCTCAAACAGATCAAAACTTTATTTACCAACAACAAGCAAGTTGCACTACGAACTCCTTTCATAGTTGTCTCGCGTTGATCAAATCTGGCGTTGGCATTGGTGTGATCCCAGACTTCTATCTTCATCAACTATCAAATGAAGTGGTCGATCTCTTACCAAGTTTTCAACTACCCACAAACACGGTTTATGCGTTGAATCCATTCGCCTCAAACACACCGATTGCCATCAAACTGTGCGTCAAAGCGTTGGAAGAGAAGCTCAAACAGAACTTTGTTTAAAACCAATTCGATAAGTCAGTGATTTAGTAAAGAGGCTTAAAACCAAACTTGCCTAATAGATTGCTCAAGAGTGAAGATACAAAAACATAAAGACACAAAAAAGCCCGAGTATAAACTCGGGCTTTGAATCGTTTTCTTTATAACTTATGAGGAGCTAGATTGCCTGACGAAGTTGAAAGTAACGCCCTTGTGCATTCAGTAGTGTCTCGTGAGAGCCATGTTCAACAATGTCACCTTGTTCGATCAGAACGATAGAATCCATGGATTCAAGACCAATCAAACGGTGCGTAATGAAGATAACCGTCTTGCCTTCGAAGTGCTTCTCGAACAGCGCCATGATGCTGTGTTCTGTCTGCTTATCCAAGCCTTCTGTCGGCTCATCGAGAAGCAGGATAGGGGCATCATGAAGAATCGCACGTGCAATACCAATACGGCGCTTCTCACCACCAGACAGTTGACGACCACCGTCACCCAACCAGCTATCAAGCGCGTCATTCTCAAGTAGCTTTTCTAGACCAACGTCTTTAAGGATGTTAGTTAGGTGCTCATCGTTGGCATCTGGTTTCGCAATCAACAAGTTGTCGCGTAGGCTGCCATTCAAGATGTCGACACGCTGGCTTACCACACTGATTGATTCACGAAGCTGTGATTCATTCCATTGTGTCAGTTCAATGCCCGCGATTGAGATATAGCCCTTTTTAGGATCCCAGTAGCGAGTCAGAAGCTGAATCAGAGTCGATTTACCAGAACCCGTTTGACCCACAATCGCAACCTTGTGCGTGGCAGGGATCGTTAGGTCAACAGCGTTCAGAACACTGCGCTCAGAGTCAGGGTAGTTGAACGTCACGTTTGAGAACGTAATATCAAGCGGCTTGTTGATGTCGAGTTTCTCTTCAGCAAACTGAACTTCAGGCTCCGACAGAATCACTTCGTTCAAGCGACGAGCAGAAGACAGAGTTTGACCTAAATGCTGGAACGCGCCTGCGATAGGCATCAGCAGTTCAAAACTTGCCATAGTAGCGAACGCCATTAGCGCGATGAACGGGTCTGGTGCATTGCCACCCACACCGTCAGCCGCAAGCCAAAGCATAAGAACCAGCGTCAAACCGTTGAACAGCATTAGCGCTGCTGAAGCCATACCGGTTAGGTTGGCGTTTACAAACTGATTCGCCATCAGCTTGTGTTGCGTTTCTAGAATTGCATTACGGTAACGTTCTTCTGCACCGAATAGAGTCAGTTCGCTGTAGCCTTCAATCCAATCGAGTGTAGTCACACGTAGATCAGCTTTGTTCTGTGTTAGTTCACCGCCGTTACGCTTGCCCAGCTTGTAGAATAAGATTGGCCAAACCAACAGCATGATCAGAAGGATAGAACCCAAGATCAAACCAAGCGAACTATCGAACCACATCAAGAACAGAGTCAGGAAGAAAATCCCGAACACACCCACCGTCACTGGGCTTACTAAACGTAAGTACACGTGATCCATGGCGTCTACATCAGCAACCAAACGGTTGAGAAGGTCAGCATCTCGAAGGTTTGAGATACGACCTGGGATCAGCGGAGCCAGCTTCTTGAAGAAGAAGATACGCAGATCAGTTAACAATTTGAATGTTGCATTATGGCTGACAACACGTTCACCCCAACGACCCGCAGTACGGCTCATTGCCAAACCACGTACACCACCACCCGGCAGCATGTAGTTGAAGGTTTCACGCGCAATCGTAAGGCCTGCAACCGCAGAAGCTGAAATGAACCAGCCTGATAGCGTTAACAAGCCGATAGAAGCCGACAGAGTAGCAAAAGCCAATAGCATGCCTAGCGATAGGCCAAACCAATGCTTTTTATAGAGTTTCAGGTAAGGCAGTAAATCACGCATCTAAATTACCCTTATTATCTTGTTGAGCTAAGTTCGCGTTCAGCATCTCTTCAAACAAACCACCCGCAGTCGAAAGCTGAGAGTAATGACCTTGTTCAACCAGACCACCATCGCGCATAACCAGAATATTATCGACTGATTTAAGAGGAGCGAGTTGGTGCGTCACAAGTAGGGCAGTGCGGCTTTCAATGTTGCTATTGATGCCTTTCATCACTAACTGTTCGCTACGAGTATCTAGGCTGGCTGTTGGTTCATCTAGCAACCAGAACTGACCGTCTTGAATCATTGCGCGAGCTAGTGCCAAGCGTTGAGATTGACCAACAGACAGGCCACCAGAGCGATCAGAAATCATGTAATCCAAGCCGTGCTCGTTAACGAACTCGCTAGCAAATGATTGCTCTAGTGCGTTTTGAACTGTTTGGTCAGCGATATCGTGCTTACCAAGAGTGACGTTGTCACGAATGCTGCCGTGTAACAACAATGGGTTTTGACCAACCCAACTAATCGTTTTACGCCAAGAGGCTAAGTCTAAGTCACGCAGTTCAACCCCATTGATTTTCAAGCTTCCTTCATAAGGCATGAAACCAAGGATGGCATTGATCAAACTTGTTTTACCCGCACCACTTGGGCCAACTAACGCAGTCGATTGGCGAGTGTTCAGTGCGAACGAGATAGGACCAACCAATTGAACGCCTTCAGAGCTTAACACTTTTAGGTCGGTAGCTTCAATATTAATGCCTTGAGCCGGATCGAGTTGAGTGTCGCCTGATTTAACCTTAGTGATGTCTGTTTCTAAGAACTCGACAATACTTTCGGCTGCGCCAACCGCTTGTTGCTTCGCGTGGTAGAAAGTACCTAAGTCACGCAGAGGTTGGTAAAACTCTGGTGCTAAAATAAGGATAAACAAACCCGCGAATAGCGTAATGCCAACACCGTAGTGACCGAAGTTAAGCTCACCGATGTAGGTGAAACCAAAGTAAACAGCTGTCATCGCGATCGAGATCGACGTGAAGAACTCAAGCACTGCAGAAGACAAGAAAGCAATTTTCAACACATCCATGGTACGCGTTCTGAACACTTCAGATGCACCTTTAAGTACTTCTGTTTCAGCGTTGGTGCGGTCAAATAGACGGATAGTCGTCATTGACTGCAAGCGGTCGTAAAAGTGACCTGAAAGGCGCTGTAGCGCTTTGAAGTTTTTACGGTTCGCATCGGCCGCTTTCATACCCACAAGTGCCATGAACATCGGCACTAGTGGAGCTGTCAGCAAGAAGATCAGTCCTGCTGCCCAGTTAACTGGGAACACCACAACCAAAATAATGAATGGAATCATTACCGATAAAGACATCTGAGGCAGGTAACGAGAGAAGAAGTCTTGCATGTCTTCTACTTGTTCTAACAACAGCGTTGCCCACGTACCGGCAGGTTTACCTTTAATGTAAGCAGGGCCTAACTCACGTAATTTATCTAGGATGAGTTGCCTGATGTAGACGCGGATTTGTTCACCACAGCGATAACCTGCGATTTCACGTCCCCATGTACAGCCAGCACGGCCAACGACCGATAATGCCAAGCCTGCGAAATGACCAACCAGTTCAGATTTATCGACATTCTCGATGATCAGCTGGTGAAGAATAGAGGCGAGAAGAGCTGCTTGAGCAATTAAAAACACGCTTGAAAGTACGCCAAGGCTAATCGCAATCATAAGCCAGCGTTTCGCTAACTTACTCTGTTGCTTAAGCCACTTGTTCAAGCTGCGTTGTTTTTTCTTATCCATTATGAAGGCTTAATGATAATTATTATTTGTTGAGGGCGGCTAGTATACAAAAGAAAGCCCAGTGGATATACCACTGGGCTCTAGGGATTTACAACAAAATGTGATGACGCCCTGCATCTACTGAGGCGAGAGCACCGATAATCAAATCTGCAATCTCAGATTTACTTATCGTTAAGGCCATCTAGGAAGCGCTCAGCATCCAGTGCAGCCATACAACCTGTACCAGCAGAAGTGATTGCTTGGCGGTAGTTGTGGTCCATTACATCACCTGCAGCGAACACGCCTGGGATGCTGGTTTGCGTTGCGTTACCTTCAAGACCAGACTGAACGATGATGTAGTCATCTTTCATGTCCACTTGGCCTTTGAAGATTTCAGTGTTTGGTTGGTGACCGATAGCAATGAATGCGCCCATTACTTCGATGTCTTCTGTTTTATCAGACTGAGTATCTTTAATACGAACGCCAGTTACGCCCATATCGTCGCCTAGAATTTCGTCTAGCGTGCGGTCAGTGTGAAGAACAATGTTGCCGTTCTCTACTTTGTCCATTAAACGCTTCACTAGGATCTTTTCAGCGCGGAACGTGTCACGGCGGTGAACTAGGTGAACTTCAGACGCGATGTTAGATAGGTAAAGTGCTTCTTCAACAGCGGTGTTACCACCACCGACAACCGCTACTTTTTGGTTGCGGTAGAAGAAACCATCACACGTTGCACAAGCAGAAACGCCACGGCCTTTGAATGCTTCTTCAGAATCTAAACCTAAGTACTTAGCTGATGCACCCGTTGAGATGATCAATGCATCACACGTGTACTCGCCAGAATCGCCTTTAAGACGGAAAGGGCGGTTAGATAGGTCGACTTCGTTAATGTGGTCGAACAGGATCTCTGTTTCAAAGCGCTCTGCGTGCTCTTTCATGCGATCCATTAAAGCTGGACCCGTTAAACCTTCAGCATCACCGGGCCAGTTTTCCACTTCTGTCGTGGTTGTAAGCTGACCACCTTGCTGCATACCGGTAACCAGTACTGGGTTTAGGTTTGCACGAGCAGCGTAAACTGCAGCTGTATAGCCAGCAGGGCCAGAACCAAGAATCAATAAATTACAGTGCTTTACGTCGCTCATGAGGACTCCGAAATTGAAATTGTTTTTATTTATAATCGCTTAGGATTGTATGGAAAATATGGAGGCAATAAAAGGTTAAACAAGGGCTGAAGTGTAATTAATCGTTATAGTTTAGAACTTAATCGAGACAAACGTTTTCGTGGCTGGAAGATCAGTGAAAAGGCTTAAAGGTTCCGGGGATTTGGAGTGAGTAGTTATGGCCGCATTCAGTAAACTAGATGAGGTCTTATTCCACTAATCAAACTTACCTTACGTTGATTTGAAGTCGACTTTGTAGAAGCTTGTATGTTTCGGTGTGTGCGAGAGTCGTTACTGGTTTTTAAACTCGTAATTGGACAAAACCTTCTTATCCGCTTCGGGCGATATTTAGCTTTCAGATAACTTTTGGTATATCAAAACACAATGACCACCGTTTTCTAGAGGTGGTCATTGTGGAAAGAAAATGGACAATTTCGTGCAGTGCGTAACTTGTTTAACGGAATACAAACCTGCATAACGATGCTTCAGGCAGGTATATTCATTGAACATCGACTCTTGTTGAACACAACTAGCTTTTTTCTAACACACGAGCAGGCTTAACTCTGTTTTGATGGCGATTCATCGCTAACAATCCGATGACAGCGAGAATGGATACCAAAATAACAATTGTCCAAGTAGATAGATATCCGTATGTATCTATAGTGAATCCAATAATTACGAAGCTAGGCATTACCAACAAACTTCTAAATGTAATAAGTACACCTTGAATTCTACCTCTGTGGCTATTTGGTGACTGGTTTGCCAAATAAACCCCCTCTTTAGTCAGTAATAAAACTTCTCCCGCTGATAAGAAAAACCACGCCAGAAAGTGAACAGGGATAGTTGGGAACAGTAATATGAGAAAATATCCAGAAGTAAACAACAACCCCGAATATGCAAGGCTCACTGTCTCTGTTTTTGACGAAGTCATTTTCATCAACAATGGTGTAATAAGCACAACCAGTACGCAAGCATATGTCATTAACTGCCCAAAAATAACAGGACCTTCAGTACCAAAAATATGGTTCAAATATAAAGGACTCGCCATCGTCATTTGATTAAGAGAAAACCACAACAATCCAGTAAACAAAGTAAAAACTACCAGATGTGGTCTATCCATTAGTACAGACCAAACAGAACCTGAAACACTTTTTTCTAGTTCCGAGTCTACCTCAGTGGATTCAACTTGATGAATAGTCTCTGGTTTTACGAGCAATAGAACAACCAAAATCCCAATTAAAGCTGCGAGCCCATTTCCCAAAAATATCCAACTCGTATAGTTCCAGAAAAGATATCCAGCTAATATCGGTCCTACAGCCGAACCAAAATTATATGCTAGGTAACTAAGTGACATTACAGCATCACGGTTTTTTGGTGTCGATAAGTCTGCAACCAAAGAATTGCTTGCAGGTAATGCTAATCCCATAAAGAAATAGGCGGCAAAAAGCAAAACAGGAACCAATGTTGCACTATCAGGGGCAAACCCGCATGCTAATAACAAGATTGAACCGATTAGTTCGCCAGCGACCATTATATTCTTATGGCCAAACTTATCTGAAAGCTTGCCACCTAAGAAGTTACCTGCAAGGTATGCTCCCGTAACTCCCATGGCCAAAGAACCAGCTACCGTTGTCGAGTAAGACAGTTTTTCGGTAAGAAGTAACACTAGGAATGGAATAATAAAGTTACCCATGCCAAGTATCATTCTAGCAATAGCTATGTAGTATATATTTGAAGGTAAGCCTCTATACATGGAAACAGCTTTAAGAAATTTACTGATAATCGTCGTTCCTTGTCTTTGCCTCTTGAGCAAACCATCTTTGAGTGGTTAACTTTATGACTCATAAAATCAACGTGTTAGTTAGTCGAGCACTCTACGTCATCTCGACAAGTACAACCACTACTTTGATTTTATTTCTATATGCCAATATAAGTAAATATGCACATTTATAGCTAGGATCATTCCATAACGAATGCTCAATTTTGGTAGAAAGTGAGCAGCCCCAACCTGTGGCCTGACATAAAGAAAATTTGGGGAATTATCAGGTTAATTTAAGCACCGTTCTGTTGCGCAAACTCGGAAAGGGGCATAAACGTGTTAGAGGAGAGCACCTGACGCTTGTGATCACCAAGCGATTCTGTCGTATCGTAACTACCAAGCGACTTTGTCATTCG
>NZ_JBFSRZ010000056.1:0-32035 GCF_041466065.1 Vibrio sp. 10N.239.312.C11 | reverse complement strand
ATCCGTTGAAACCGTTGAATCCGTTGAATCCGTTGAATCCGTTGAATCCGTTGAAACCGTTGAATCCGTTGAAACCGTTGAATCCGTTGAATCCGTTGAATCCGTTGAATCCGTTGAATCAGCTTGGTCTTTGGCACTCTTTTGCTGAAGATTGGCTGGCTGAGTTTTAGGCTTCAGAGCATTGTTAAAGATAGACTCAAGTTCTTCCGAGACGTTAGTCGCGGGACTCTGTCGAACCTTTTTGGGAAATCCTGCTGTGTCTGGGTGATCGTGTTTGACTCGCATTTTTACCTTCTATGAAACAATGGCACTACGAAACTCTTCTTGTTCGAGCTCTTCTTGGTACTGCACTTGACGTATTTGTTCAGCGATTTCTTGTTCGTTTAGCTGAATGAATTTTTCTTTGGTTTTATGAGCGGCGATTGCTTCTTTTTTTCTCTCTTTGAGCCGTTGAGCTTCTTGCTCCAATACTTTTTTGGCTTCAGCGGCTCGCTGCTTTAAATCGGCTTCTCTTTCCCTCAATAGTGCGATTTCTTGTCGCAATATCTCGAGTTCTTTTAGCACCACCATTTTCTGCTTCGCTTTGGTAAATCGTCGCTCTTCTTCTTCTTTTCGCCATTGGTGATAATCGACTACGGACTGCTCGGATTTTCGCCTTATAGAGAGGGCGTTGTTGACTCGGTACTCTTGCTGCTGAACTGCACTGTCAGCTCGCTCGGCACGAATCGTTTTGATCTCTAGTAACTGCTCGATCATAAGCCCGCGAGTCCTTGTAACTGAGTCACGGTTTCGTCGAGCTCACTTGTTTCGTGTGTGCCTTGACGTAAAAACGCTCGGATATCATCACTTTGATCAATGGCCATATCCGCGCGGTTATCAGCACCATGTTGGTATTCGCCAATTTTAATCAGCAGTTCAACTTCTTCATATTTTGCCAGCATTTCACGCATATGAGCTGCCGATGCTTGATGAGTTTTATCCACGATTTGGTTCATTACACGGCTTGCTGAACGAAGCACGTCAATGGCTGGGTAGTGGTTCATTGCGGCCAGTTTCCGAGAAAGAATAATGTGACCATCAAGTATTGATCGGGTCTCGTCGGCAACTGGTTCTGTCATATCGTCACCTTCTACAAGTACGGTGTACAGAGCGGTGATGGAGCCTTTGTCTGATTGGCCAGCACGTTCCATCAGTCTTGGCAATGCAGCAAAAACAGAAGGCGGATAACCTCGTCGTGTTGGTGGTTCACCTGCTGCCAAGCCGATTTCACGTTGAGCTCGGGCAAAGCGAGTGACAGAATCCATAAGCAGTAGGACGCGTTTACCTTGGTCACGGAAGTACTCTGCGATGGAGGTGGCCACAAACGCAGCTTTGGCACGTTCCATTGCAGGTCTATCTGAGGTTGCTACGACTAACACCGCCCTTGTCATGCCTTCTTCACCAAGGTCGTGTTCGATAAATTCTTTAACCTCACGCCCCCTTTCGCCGATAAGGGCGAGAACTGTGACATCAACGTCAGCGGAGCGGATGAACTTGGCGAGTAGGGTACTTTTACCACCACCAGCCGCGGCAAAAATACCCATCCTTTGTCCTTCGCCGCAGGTGAGTAATCCGTCTATCGAACGAACCCCCATGGAGATGGGATTTTCGATCAATTTTCGTTGCATCGGTGGCGGTGCATCTTTGTAAACTGGATACCAAGCACTCGGTTCTTTATTTTGGGTGCCATCAAACGGGCGACCCAGTCCATCCAGTACCTTACCTAACAAGTGGTTGCCAACGCCTACTTCATGCATTTTTCCAAGTGGACTCACTTCGGTGTTGGAGGAAATACCAAGCATGTTTCCAAGTGGAGTAAGTAACGCGTGATGTTGCTGAAAACCAACCACTTCCGCGAGAAGCGACAAGGTTTGATCAGGGTTGCGCAACTCACAAAGTTCCCCAACACGAACACCAGGAACCACGGCTTTGATGATGGTGCCAGTAACTTGAGTAACTCGGCCGCGGATTTGTATCAAACGAGTTTGTTTGATAGCAGATTGTTGCGTTTCGGTGATGTATGAGAAATCGTTCAATTTAGGAAATATGCGTAATAACTGGTAGTGATAGAGTAGAAAGGATGGGGCAGTATTTATAGTGACTATTGGTCGGGAGTTTTTAGAAAACTAAAAATGCCCTAAAAAAACACGTCTGATTTTGACAGCCTATTGCAAATACAACATTTACACTCAAGTCATATTGTACGAAAGGAGTGCAAATGAGTGAGTATTATCAACAATCAAATTGCAACGGGTAACAAGTTTGACACGCCAATTCGAAGCGGTCATGAGTACGTACGTTCTGGGGAGTCAATTGGTGGAAACTATCGAGGCGAGAGCGTCCGAGTACACAATGCTACTCAATCATTATTTGACGCAATGGAGGAGCTGACGTCATTAGGCTCAGAAAAAGCAGAAAAAGATCTAACCAAACGTAAAGTAAAAGATGGTGGTCTTCGGGTTAATGAAGCTCATGAGTTGGTGTCTGAATATTTAAGGAAAGTTCCTGATCTTGAGAAGAACCAAAAGATCAAAGACCTTGCTACCAAGATGGCGGGTGGCAACTTATCAACGATCGCGCAGCTACAAGCTTACCTTAATGGCTTTTCTGAAGAGAAGAGTCACCAGTACCTTGCATTAAAGGCGGTAAAAAAGTTTCTCGGAGCGAACCCAGAAAGTAAGAATCTGTTGGCGCTGATTGACCAAGCCCTTCTGAACTTTGAGCAAAATCCAGATTCTTGGTCTCAGATTGATACCGAGATTCGTGTGTCGAGCTTTGCTGATGAATATAGCAAAGAGCAAGACTTTAGCAGTTTGCACCAACTACGCGGTTTCTATCGTGACACAGTACACAGTTACCAAGGCTTAGGCTCGGCATACAAGGATGTGGTTGAGCGATTTGGTGAAAAAGAGGTGTCCACCGCCGTCGACTTTATGTTGCAAGGTATGAGTGCAGATTTAAGTGTTCAAGGCAGTAATATTGATTCGGTTAAGCTGCAGCTTTTGATGTCAGATATGCAAAAACTTAAGACGCTGAATACCCTTCAAGATCAAGTTAGTAATATCTATCAGATGTTTAAACCTCAGCAGGCAAGCCATGGCTTATCAAGTTACTGATTTAATGTCGGATGTCATCGACTTAGTTGAGCAGCGCTGGGTGGGAAGCGAAGAGATATGGAACTTAGTGAACGCCATGAAGTTGGGGGCCATTGAGCGACAAATTAGTTTTTTACGAGAACTGCACAACTTAGTTCGGCATATTTCCATTGATGTGTTTAACGACGAAGAACAGCGGCAAAACCTAATACAAGCAATACAAAAAGTGCTTGATGAAGCGATTGATTTAGAAGAAGAGGAAATTTGGAACGATGAATTGGATTGATGCGTCAGTGGATGATTTTTGCCGAGGAATGGGGCTTGAAGCCGTAAATTTCTCGTCGGCTGGACGTGTTCAGTTGAGCTTTGAACAAAGCGGCACCTTGTACCTTGAGAAATATCAGGATTGTTTGTTTCTTATGTTGGTAAAAGCGCTGCCATGGCATCAATCTAATGAGTCAATTAAAAAGGCACTGAGCTTTTGTCATTCAGGGCAAGGGTGGCCATTCACTATTAAAACTGGGCTGTTCGATGAACAAGCGTTAGTTTTCTCAGCGCAAATTGAAGGCGATGAAGTTACCTTACCAACCATAGAACAAGCATTCGCGTTGCTAGTTCGTTTGCATAACGACGTGGTGAACTCATGAATCGGATTAGTACATTAAACGTTGGTATTGAAAGTTTTGCTCATATCTCTCTTGAGCAAGTCGAAAGCGACTTTCCACAACGTTTTCAACTGCTACCTGACGGTCAAGCCATCGCGACGCACCTAGAGAAATTGTATGAACTTCGCCCTTCAGAGCAGTACTTGATGCCACTCGCTAAGCCAAAGATTACACATACAGACTTACTTCGCCCAGAAAAATACCGTCAGCAGTTTGATATAACTCTGCAAAGACTTCAAGACTTGGCGAAGAAAAATGGTTCTCATACGCTAACTCAAGCAGCGGAAACGTTGCAAACTACTCAATTAGATCAACGTTATCTCACCATGGCGTTGAATCTACTGATTCAGGTTTAACTCCCATGTTACAAGCAAAAGATGTGGAGCTATTGCTTATCCACGGGGCTCTCCAAGTTCAATATAAAAAACCTAAACAAGCAATTATGTTACTCGAAGCGCTGTTGGAAATCGAACCTCAGCATAAAGAAGCTCGCCAAACATTAGCGGTAGCATGCCTGGATTTAGGGCGGTACGCTCGTTCAATCGAACTGTGCGAAAGCTTGTTGGAAGCCAACAACTCTAATGAAGCTGGTTTATGGTTTTGTCTTAGCCAAGCCCGCTGGAAACAAGATGATGTTGAGGGCGCGCGCCGCGCTCATCGCTGTTATATAAAATCTCTAAATAGTGAACCAAATGAATAAGTTGATCGATATTATTAACAAGGTTGGGCAGCGTAAAGACATCATGCTTGCCGTGATGCTACTGGCAATCGTCTTTATGATGATCTTGCCTTTACCTACGACATTGGTGGATGTACTTATCGGTACCAACATGAGTATAGCGGTCGTCTTATTGATGATTGCTATCTACATTACATCCCCCCTAGAGTTCTCTGCATTCCCAGCGGTTCTGTTGATCACTACACTATTTCGCTTGTCACTTTCTATCACTACAACACGACTTATCCTGCTGCAAGGTGATGCTGGTCAAATCGTTTCTACCTTTGGTAACTTCGTCGTGGGTGGTAACCTGGTCGTGGGCATCGTAGTTTTCCTGATCATCACAATCGTTCAGTTTATGGTGATTACTAAAGGTTCAGAAAGGGTAGCGGAAGTCAGTGCTCGATTCTCCCTTGATGCGATGCCGGGTAAGCAAATGAGTATAGACGGCGATATGCGCGCCGGGGTAATCGATGTTCATGAGGCGCGTCATCGCCGTTCAGTGATTGAAAAAGAAAGCCAAATGTACGGCTCTATGGACGGGGCGATGAAGTTCGTAAAAGGAGACTCTATTGCTGGTCTGGTGATAATCGTGGTGAATATTCTTGGCGGTGTAACCATAGGTGTGACTCAAAAAGGCATGTCAGCGTCGGAAGCATTGGAGCTATTTGCTGTTTTGACCGTAGGTGATGGCCTGGTATCGCAAATTCCGGCTCTCTTTATCGCGATTACTGCCGGTATTATTGTGACGCGCGTTTCGAATGAAGAGTCCTCTGACCTAGGCTCAGATATCGGAGCACAGGTTACAGCACAACCAAGAGCTTTGTTGATTGGCGGTGTGTTGCTAGTGTTGTTTGCGCTTATTCCCGGTTTCCCGAAGGTTACCTTCTTTGTTCTTGCTATTGTAGTCGGTGGTGGCGGCTTTTTCTTACTCCATAACAAAAAACAACAAAGTAAATTAAGCAGTGCCGACTTACCAAGTTTTGTTGCCCAAGGCGCGGGCTCGCCAGCCGCCAAATCGAACAAAGCGGCACCTCAGCGCAACAGCAAAGGAAAACTAGGTGAACAAGAAGAGTTCGCTATGACGGTACCGCTGCTAATCGATTTGGATGCTCGCTTACAAGAGAGCTTAGAAGCCGTCGCTTTGAATGATGAGCTCGCACGAGTAAGACGAGCGTTGTACCTAGATCTCGGCGTGCCGTTCCCGGGGATTCACTTACGATTTAACGAAGGGATGAGCAACGGTGAATACTTGATTCAATTGCAAGAAGTGCCAGTTGCCCGCGGTCGGATTCAAAGCTTAAAACTGCTGGTGACAGAAGATAATGAGCAGATCGATTTGCTTGGTATACCTTACGAGAAAGATGACGATTTTCTACCGGGAATTTCGAGTATTTGGGTAGACCACAGTCATAAAGTAAAACTAGAAAACAGCCAAGTGGGCTTTTTAACTCCCGACCGTATTTTGACTTACCACCTATCTCATGTGCTAAAAGAGTACGCCCAAGATTTTATCGGTATCCAAGAGACTCGTTATTTGCTAGAGCAAATGGAAGGCAGTTATTCCGAATTAGTAAAAGAGACACAGCGTATTGTGCCTTTGCAAAAAATGACGGAAATCCTACAACGCCTTGTCTCTGAGGATATTTCTATTCGTAACTTACGAGTGATCTTAGAAGCAATGGTGGAGTGGGGACAAAAAGAAAAAGACGTGGTTCAGTTGACTGAATACATCCGTTCAAGTTTGAAACGCTATATTTGTTACAAGTACGCCAGCGGTCAAAATATGTTGCCAGCATACCTGTTAGATCAGAGCTTGGAAGATATGCTCCGTAACGGTATTCGTCAGACTTCGTCGGGCAGTTACTTAGCGCTTGACCCTTCCGTTACTCAACAGTTTGTCAGCGACGTTAAGCAAGCAGTTGGTGATTTGAGCCGTATGCCAAATAAACCAGTGTTAGTGGTGTCAATGGACGTACGCCGTTACGTGCGAAAATTGATTGAATCTGAATACTACGATCTGCCAGTGCTGTCTTTTCAAGAACTAACGCAACAAATTAATATTCAACCTTTAGGCAGGGTGGGAATGTAATGGCATGTGTACTCAGTCAGTCTTTAGTGACGTCAGGAATCAAAGTGAGGCCTTATTTCTGGCAGAAAAGCACGATCTTACTTGGCCATCGCTACGAATACGACGGTATGGAGCTCGTGTTCCGAGTAGACGATGGTGAAATTATCATCGTTTTGTTGCGAAGAATTACTCCAAACCAAGGTTTGAGCAATCCTTTCTCTGCACTGTTTTTACTCGCAGAACATGCTATCCGATTGTACCCACTCAACTGGATCATTCGTGGCAACGTTGACGTATTGCGTGGTAGCAATATGAGTAACCAAAGATTAGCGCAATTCTATTTGGGAGCCTGTGGTGCGAGTCACGATGAACAAGATGATTGGTACTACTTGCGCCTGAGTGACTACCGCCCACTTAAAAAGAGAAAGAAAGTAAAAACTCTCGACTGTTACTGACAGCATCTAATAGATGCTTCGCTTTAATATAGGTATCAAGATGAAGCAACCCTTTACCGAAACCATTGAAAAATCAGAACTTGCTATCCTTACTGCAGATGACAGAGCTGAAGTGTTCAATGAACTACTTGAAGGATTAGGTGTTGGTCCAGTAGCAGGAAATATTCTGCTTGATGGGTTAAACGCCGATCCCAAACTGATGAAACAAGCAGAACATGAATTGCTCGAGGAAGTACAACGCCGCAGACAACAACAACATCCGCTCCACGGCACTAATGCCGAAGGCTCTAGGCGCAAGCGGCCTGTGTTACTTCGTGGCATAGTAATTTAAAGGTTTTTAAATGACGGATATAAACAGAAGAAACCCAGTAGGTGGGGTAGGACCTCGACCAGAGCCGCAGACCTCATTTCAGGATCGTTTGGCTGATAAATTGGCTAATATTTTAGGGGAGCCAAATGCGGCTAAGTTGAAGGCGTTGATTAGTCAATTGCCTAAGGTGTTAGGGCGTAGTGAACAAGATAGCCTTGATCTTTATGCCAATTCATTGAGGAAACTACTAGAAAAACAAGCAGCATTTACTGGCACTGCTGCAGTTGATACTGCTGCTCATTGGATGAAATCGTTGCAAAATCAAGCGGTGAATGGTCAGATTTCACCTCAAGACTTGGTAAACGGAGTCAACAAAACACTTACTTACCAATTCCGAACTTGGTTCGAAAAGCAGTTAAGTGACAAGGTAGACAATTCGCTCCCTACAGACTTTATCAATCAGTTCCGATTAGGAAGCCAGAGTACCCAAGAAGAACAAATAGCTAACTTAGATGCCGATGCACTTAAACAAGCTACTGCGAAGATCAGTGTGTTTATAAATTCACTTTCTCAGCAAATGAGCTCTAGTAAGGTTCGTGAGAACGCTATTTCTTTTTTGCGTAATGCATTTCGCAATCTAGGTTCGGTAGACATCAACGAGCTAAATAACTCGGATTATTTATTAACGAAAGAAAGCTTCAAAGCAGCAGTTTTAGCACAGCTTACTAGATCTTTAAATAATGCAGGTCTTACGCTAAGTGGCAGTGATGCACAACTTTTGGCAAATAAAATCACTTGGCTTCCAGGTATGTCTAAGCAGGAGCTTAGAGGAGGGCTGAACGATCTGGTGAACCAAGTAAAAGGTCAATACGCAAATGCTTATGGAGCTGGTTCGGTTAGTAAGCTGCAAATAGTACTTGATGCGGCAATTGCAAAGCTAAGGAGCTCATCTACGGATATAACGCTCTCTAGCTTATTCTCGAATATGGCTGTGAGTCTTATAAACACTCAAGTCGATGCCTTTTATAGCAGTCTTCACGAAGTGCAGAAGTTCCAAACTCCACAACAACAGGTTGACCAAATAAAACAGCATACAGCACGAGATATAAGATTTCAGTTTGAAAAAATGATGTTGAGGAAAGATGTTGGTATCGACTTTGCCACTCGTCATAAAAAAATGATGAGTAACCTAGCCGCTCTGAAAGCTCGTTTAAGTAAAATCACAGAAGATGAAAAGAAAATAACGGTAGGGACTGACGGTCAAAGGAAAGCAGATGTTAAAGCTGAGCACTCGTTAACCTCTCGTGATTTGTTATCTGTGATTGATTCGACTATTGGCGATCGTTTTGATGAGCGCGTGCTGTTTTCTTTAAATGAGCGTCGAGTGAACCGTCTTGAAAAGCGTAACGAGAAGAAAGAGGAACTCCAAGAGCTTACGACTAAACTAAAAATATTTGGTCAAGTCCAGACTACCATCAGTACAAAGTTATCGGAGATAATTAACTCAAGTACTGGTGGTGGGCATTATTATCCAGACAGGCAGCATTTTACTTATAAACATTTCGGATATGAGACTCAACAAAAGTTTGAAAAAGGTAAGGAGTTTAAGTATTTAGAAAAACATATAACTCCAAGGGTTGGTTCTGATGGAGTTAAATACTTTACTCACAAACAATTTTTAGAGCATGCAGGAGTGACTGTTAGTCGCGATGTATATTATAACAATACAGATAACAAATACCTTAGTAATTTTTCTAGCTCGGTTTCAAGTAAGTCGAAGCCAATTAACGATTCTGTACAGTTAAAAACTACTGCGTTAAGCGACATCAGTTCCCAATACAACGCAACTGTTGAAGCTATGAACAAATTTGTTCAAAAGTACCACAATATTTTGCAAGCAATCCTACGAGCGATTTAAGGATAAATAACCATGACTACACAAAACCCGGTAACTGACCCATCTCAAATGCAAGCAGAGGAACTCCTTTCGTTTCTTGAGGAAGGTGGAACGTTAAAAATGCTGCACGATGTATCAGCAGATACCATTGAGCACATTTACGCTGTTGGATTCAATTTTTTCCAATCAGGAAAAATAGAGCAAGCCGGTAAGATATTCCAACTGCTTAGCATGCTTGACCACTACCAAGCACGATTTTTTATTGGTTTAGGAGCTGCTCGTCAAGAACTGGGTGAGTACCTGCAGGCGATTGACGCCTACAGTTATGCAGCGCTTGTAGATATTAATGACCCACGCCCACCTTTCCACTCTGCAGAGTGTTACCTAAAACTTGAGCAATTAACAGAGGCAGAGAGTGGGTTTTACAGCGCGAAGGGGATGTCTGCCGGAAAACCAGAGTATGCAGATTTGCATCAACGCGCAGGCATCATGTTAGAAGCGGTGAAAAACAAAAGGAGTAACTAGAATATGAATTCTATCGCACTAGACCGCACTCAGAGTCAGGCATACTTACCGGATTCTGGTCAAACAATGTTAGATAAGGTTACTAAGACTGCATCTCACGTGTCAGCTTCAGTAACGGTTGAAAACGTAAAAGGTAAAAAATCTGAAGTACCGAACACTGGTAAAGTTAAAGTTCAGCTTGATGCACCGAACGCTGCAGTTAGCGATAAGGTCAATGAATTAACGCTGAAAGCCATGAATCAACTACAAAAAATCGTTGATTCGATTGCCAAGGTTTTACATGCGGTCGCCGACAACACGGGCTCACTAGCAGTGAAAATCCTGGCAGGGTCAGCCGATGACTTTGAGGTAGAGCTAGCTGCTATCACAGACAAACTGAAGAGCGTACAAAACAAGCTTAAGATCCAAGAAGTAAAAGTAGCGAAAGCGAAACACGAACAAGAAATAAAGGATAACGAACAAAAACTCAAAGAGTCTGAAGCTGCGGCTAAAGAAGCGAAAAAATCGGGTCTGGTTTCCAAGATATTTGGGTGGGTCAGTGCCGCAGTTTCGATTATAGTGGGCGCTGTAATGGTGGCAACTGGTGTTGGAGCAGCAGCTGGTGCACTAATGATTGCCGGTGGTGTATTGGGTGTAGTCAGTATGGCTATGCAAGAACCAGCTGTTCAAAATGCAATGAAAGAAGCTGGCATTAATGTCGATGCTCTCAGCAAAGTTATGATGGCTTTAGAGATTGCGGTTGCGGTTATTGGGGCTGTTGTGACGTTTGGCGGCGCGGCTGCGGGCGGTATTGCTAAATTGGCGGGGAAAAGTGCCAGTAAAGTAGCACAAAAAATCACTGATATTGCGACTAAAGCGGCAGCTAATATGGCAAAAGTTGCAGATATGGGTTCTAAAGCAGCCACGACGACAGCTAAAGGTATTCGATTTGCTGCAGAGTCATTAGATCTTCTTTCTAATGTTGGTAAAGGCTCTGCCGATAGTGTTCATTCCAATAATAAAGCTAAAGTGACAGAAATTAATGCGGATCTTACTCAGCAGAAAGCGGAGAAGGTGCTGACTCAATCGGTTATTGATAAGCTTAAAAAAGAAATCGCTAAGATGATGGAAGGTTTCCAAGAGTTGATGAATGTCATCATGCAGATGATTCAGGCGAAAAGCGAAACGATGGAAACGGTAATGAATCGTCCAGCGACGGTTTAAGGAGAATTTATGTTAGATAAAATTGGTAAGACTGGGAATGCAGATCTATACGGTTTGGGTGAGATAGATAAAACGACTAAGGTTGAAAAATCCCCCGAGACAAAAACCGAAGCAGCGGTTCGTGGTAACGATGAGACGGCGGTGTCAGGTGCTAAACATTATCTTTTGGAAGGACCTAAAGCGCCGAAAAGTGGAGAACAAGCTCGCGTGGTTGAAAAGCTGATGACCGCTTTGGCACCAACAGCAAATCTGCTTATGAAAACCCTAGAAAAAGCACTTCATGGTCAATCTGGAACTCAATCATCGTCAAATACGGTTTCGGAATCTCTTGCTTTGATGACCTTACTGTACCAAGTTTCGAAGTTAAGCCGAGAACAACAAACACTTGAACGTGAAATCGCGGTTGAAGCGAATGTAGCGAGCCTTAAGAGTCAAGCACAAGAGCTAAATAAATCTGCTAAAGCGATGATCGCAATGGCTGTAGTTTCAGGAGTTCTAGCCGGTGTAACGGCAATTTTGGGCGGAATAGGTTCTGCTAAAGCTGGTAAACAAATTAAAGCGGAAGCATCGACTAATACATTACTGAAAACACAAAAAGCTGGTGTAGATAAGGCTAATGATTTGTTGAACAATGGTGGGTTATCGAAAACTCAACAGCAACAGTTAAAGCGTGTTCAGGATGTCGGGCAAGACCGTCTTGGTAATTTGACTGATAAATTGACAAAAGGGGGGCGAAAGTTTGACAAAGCTACCACCTCTAATCAAGCGCGAAATTCGATTCTTCAGTCTCTTAGTCAGATGGCAAACTCAGCATCAAATGTAGAGCAAACTAAAGCTCAGGCTCGCGGTAAAGAAGATGAAGTTCTAGCGACACGTGCACAAGCATTGAAACAGAAAGCTGACGAAAATATTGGTTTTCAAGATAGTATGCTTAAAGAGCTGCGGGATCTGTTTCGCTCAATTGCTGATAGCCAAAACCAAGCATGGCGAGCATCTGCTCCTACCGTTTAAAACCACTGCGGATTAGAGTCCCCTTCTTCTAAAGTAGGTTGGCAATTTTTAGTAAGTCAGTAATGCAAGTTACTGGCTTTTTTCATGCATTTTATTTGGCAAATTCACACCTAGACTGAAATGCCGCCTAATTTCGTTAGACGTATGTATCAACTCTTCAATAAGCGTTTTAACTCGTTAAGATTTTTGTCCTGAGTCAGCAAGAACTCTTCCTTGAGGAGATCATTGACACGCTTATCTACGCTTTGTTGCGATTATCAACCCAATAATAAAACCCACTCCTAGCATAAGTTCATAGCCATTTTACTTTAGATTTTCCGCGATGTATGGAATCCACTCATTCTCGGCGTTGTTGATCAAATCAGTTTGAGGTTCAACGACGCCAAAAACTTTGAGACCAGTCGAGTCAATCGCTATATGGCGAATAGCTCCTTTGGATTTATTGCGATATTTGACCTGAACTGTCTTCGAACGGTTGTTGATACAGGTGTAGTCAGGGGACGTCAGTGGAACATCCAATAGCTCAAAGATAGAATCAATAAAGCCTTGAAGAGCACGTAATGGCGGATAGAAGATCCCCTTAATCATCAAGGCAGTTTCAATCGCGGTATCAGAATACTGGAAACCTCTACCACGCTTGCACAGAGCCTTATTGTATTCCGCCCAGTTAGTTATCTTCTTTTCCGCTTTACCCATGTCACCACCGTTCTAACTACCATAAAGGATCAGATCACAAGACTTGGAAAAGGTTCAACTGATTTAAGCAACAATGCATTCATTCTCTGTTACTAGGAGGACGATGAGCTTAAGAAATTACAATGCACAGGTGGGTGAAACTTATGCGATGAGCAAAGCGTTGAACAAGCTTACTGGGTTATAAAACTTGTCGTATTGACTAAGAAGCACACGAAACGGTGCGACTCTGTCTCTAAACTAAATTAAGCATCAAAGCCTCTTAAAGTTCATTGAGTATAAAAACTTCCGCCCGTATTTAATATCTTGCCATTCCCTCATCTTTATAATTCTTCTCACTACGAATAAGAACCCTCAGAAAAATACACAGAAGGAACACAATGGATATTTATCAGGAAAGTATCAGTTTTTTAGGTAACGGCGTGGATTTTGATGAAAACGGATTATTTCAATGTGAGTTATCATCGGATACGAATAATCATGATGAAGCACTTTTCTTAACCGTATTTAAGAACGAAACCACCATTAGCTTACACATGTCTCTCACCAGCCCTGTGGAGTTGCCAACCCCTCTTCCAGAAACGATTGCTATCGCGATTGGTGAACATGCTCTGGAACCTTTCCGTGGTGGTTTCGGTATCGGTCTAATGCCCGATAGCCGAAGGTTAACGAGCTACAAGGTTATTTTTCTCTCAAACAAACCTCAAGATTATGTGCAGAACACTTTTCAGCAACTGTTAGAAAGAATGGAGCAATGGCACCATTTTATTGAACAAGCGGATAACGCAGAGCCAATCCCAGAAACACTTCCTGCTGGGATCTTTGTTTAAGTTCCCTTATTTAAAATACGAGTTTAATGTATGTCTACAATTCAAATTAATAGCCAGCATCGAGGTAATTTAGACCTCGCAGATATTCAAAATATTAAAAGTAGCGCCAAAGAAGGCGATACCGTTAAATTTGGTTCTGTATTTGGTAAAGAGTACAGCGTAACTAAAAATAGCGATGGTGACGTTACTCTAAAACAAAAAGAAAACCGAAGCTTTTTTAATCGTTTCTTTAGTAAAGCCGATTCTTCAAAAAACGGTGATTTAAAGCTGAATCAGATGAATCAACAACTGCATAAAAAAGAAGGCAGCGGCAACGTTAAGGTCTTAACTTTGACCTATAACCAAGCAAACCAAAAGATGCCGGAAGACACAAAGAACTACTTCCAGAACCTGATTCAAAAAGGTGACTATGATGTGGTTTTGTTTGCGGAACAAGAGTCTAAATTGCTTGCTAACGATCTTGAACTTGATGGTATGAACCTTCTGAGTCAAAACAAAATGAAAGTTATGACGAAAGGTCTTGGTGAAGGTGTTAGCTACACTTCAATGTCCGTTTTTGCAAAAGACGGCGTCGATATTAACGTCAAAAAAGAGTCTGAATACCGTCATGGTATCGGTGGTCGAAACATGGAATTCTTCATGGGTATCACTGGTAACAAAGGTGGCGTAAAAACGGCTCTAGAGATCAATGGTCAAGCTCTAAACGTCATTTCTGCACACTTGGATTCTAACAAAGAAGTCAAACGTGAATTCGAAGGTAACAAGTTGATGGAAGGGAGCAAACCGCATGAAGAGGTTCTGATCACTGGTGATCTGAATGAGCGTGAAAAACGCACCGCTCAAGGTTCTGATGTGATGTACGATCCAGTCGCACATGATGATACGCATTTAGCCAAGCATGGCTTTAAGTTCAATCCTCTTAATAGTCACACTTACATGCAGCTTGATAAGCACACTGGTAATATTAAACAAAAAGAAGGTCGTGACCGACCTGACTTCGGTGAGCTCGATAATACTGGCTTAACAAATAAAACAGGCAACTTACAAAACCATGAAACCAGTGTTATCACTGAAGGGTTTGATAATGTCAGCGACCACAAGCCAGTACAGTCTACATTTGAAGTAAGAGGCTCCTCTCAAAAGCTGATTGAAAACGCACAAACACATACAGCAGAAGACTTCAAAAATGAAGCAGCGTACTTAAATCCTGGTACTGATCCGGCAAAAGCGACGTTTGATGATGTGACCTCAGCGAATCAAGCTCGCCTTGGTCTAGAAAACTTGAGTAGCGATGAACAAGCGTTTGTAAAAGAGAACTTCACTAGCTTTATCATCGGCAAAGATGCCATCTTTAGCCAGCTAACAAATGGCTTTATGGAAGAGATGCGTCAGCTTCACACTGCTAACCTGACCACCGGTCAACTACAGACTCAACAAATTGAATTGACCGAGAAATACGAACAGCTTAACCGCAAAGTAAACGCTCAGTTTAACCAGCAGTTCATTGCCAACCTTTAAGATAGACTCACCAGAATACCTATTTGTGAATCTATCTAGATGAATAGGAATGATGAATACAAAAGGTGATCGTAAGATTGCCTTTTCGTTCGATAGTAATCAACCTATATATACTCAAAAAGCGTTTGACGCATTTCGTTTCTTGTCATGATCTGCTCGCCTTGGCTCGCTTCAATTTTCGCTGGATAGAAGAAGTTTAAACTCAAGAATTTGTCGATATAAAGGATTAACGAGTGGTTAAAACTGAATTACGCAACAAAGTCGTCTGCTGTCAATAAATTATAATTTTGGATTGTTAACTTTAGCTAACAAGACCTGTTTACGACAGAAATGTATTCCCTTCGTTGTGAGTGATGGCGGGTAATAAGGATAAAACTAAGTGGTATCTAGGACTTTTTTTTTATTTGTTTGTTGTTAAATTATTGATTTTATTGATTTGTGTAAAAGTGATGCAATCGAGTTCATCCTTTATTTATAAAGATATTTCATTAGAATATAGATAGTTAGCAAGAACGGATGGGAAGCATGTTGCATATCGAGGGTTCAGCGCATTATATGATGAGGTCAGTTATGTTTTTGAGAAGCATGATTGCTTGATTTACTTTGGCGAACTGCCAAAGCAACGATTGCCCTTTTCTAAATGGTGCCAGTAAACGATGTATTTCATAAGTAGATAGTCGCGACCGTGCAAAGAGGCTATGCGTGCTCCATACGAAGGGGGGTCTCTGTATTGATGATACTAATTGCAGTGGTCAAATTGCTCCAGCCCTTGATAGATAACAACGGATAACCATAGCGAGTATAGCGAAATGCCCCTTATTACTGGATTAAACCGCTTTGATGCCATGGGTAACCATAACTTTGTCACTGACAATTTAGATGAATACTTGTCTCCTATGAAAAAGAACTCTTATTGCTTAATATTCCTTGCATTGATGCTAAGCGGTTGTGCAACCAAAAACCCAGTGTCAAATGGGTTTTCTAATCATCTTCAAGGAGCACTATTTGGTTGGATAACGTTTGATAATTACACCGCTCCAGTGAGTACATTTCTAAGCGTCGATGTGTGTCAGGTTTTAGATAGTCAGTGTTTTACTGTTTTACAACAAGAGTATCAAGGGGTTCAGTTACCCGTTCAATACTCGTTTGTTATTGCTCCGATTCAAGCTGGAAATGGCGAGATGAAAGTGCGCGCTATATTGCGTTATCAAGGTGAGATTATCGCAAAAAAGGAAGAGCGATATATCTTTACGCAAGGCAGTGTATATACCAACTTAAACCTAGAGGCTTATAATAATTACTAGGAAGTAATATTTTCCTTTATTATTATGTTTAATGCGTTGGAGGATATCCTAGTTCTAGGTATATTTAAAATAAGGTCATTGGGTTTTTTATTATGTAAGCATCAGTTCCTTTGAATATATATGGCTATCCCCAGGTGCTTTAATAAAGCATGTCGCACTTATTGGTTGGAATGTAAATCAAGCGAACTTTAAAAATACCACGTCCATGTGTTTAATGTAAAATTTCTTTTTGTATCACCAGTTGAAAATTAGAAAATACTAATTAACTATCAAAAATATGTCACGACGATATCAAAAATACTTTTTTGCCAGAATTATTTTTGCTATCGAAGTTAGCGCTTGGTTATTCGTTATTATTCGGGTTGGATGGTAGTGTTATGGACTATTTATTGGTAATCGGTCTGCATTTGCAATCGCACTGCTGGCTTCGACAGTTTCTCTTGTTTGAACTGGAGGAATTAAAATTATGAAGGGTAGAAAATGGATGTGTTAGGCCGACTAAACGCCGAAAGGGTCGACTCGCACTTGCGAAAAATTCATGGTGCGTGCTGCTATGAAAAATACGATGAAGTGTTTCATTCTAGCCAGTCTCATATTGTTATCGTTCACAATGGTCAATTGAGGGTGCAAACCGGGGGTTGTACGCTAGACGTGGTCGCTGGTCGAGGGGTTTATCTTTCTCAAGGGGATTACTTACTAGAATACACACCGATAGGCGGTCAATATGCGGCTTCGGTTATCGAATTTGACAATGAACTGGTGAGTCAACTATTGCAAAAGCATAGTGACCTTTTGATGTCGTTGCCAAAGGTTGAGGATGTACAGTCTGGATTATTCCCTTTTACTCTAAACTTATTGTTAGAACAGACGTTATTAGGGATTAATACTCTAGAAGAGCAATCTTTTCCTGATGCTATTATGCGCTTAAAGTATGAGGAAATGCTCATCTTGTTACTGCATGGTGACCAAGGTGAACACCTCTACGCGTTGTTATCACAACTGACAAATCGAACCTCAGAGAGACTCCGTCGCTTTATGGATCTTCATTATCTTAAAGAGTGGAAACTGACAGACTATGCTCAAGAGTTTGGTGCGAGTCTGACTACGTTTAAAGAGCTTTTTAACGAATATTATGGTATCTCCCCTAGAGCTTGGATCAGTGAACGTCGTTTATTACACGCTCACAAACTATTGCTCACAAGCAAGATGAACATTGTCGATGTTGCGATGGAAGCGGGGTTTTCAAGCCAGTCTTACTTTACACAAAGTTACCGTCGTCGCTTTGGAACGACACCAAGTAAGGTCCGTTCTGGAGATGATCCGGTAGTAATTGTTAAGCGAAATGTCTGACGACTAAAATTTTCTGACTAATTTTGAAAGGCATTAACGGGTGTAAACCCTATTATGCTCAGCGTAACGATGAGCAAAACTATTATCTCTACTTCCTTCTGGATTGCTCGAAGTAGATACGGAGAAGATTAAAATGAAAAAGCAGCATTGGCGACGCCGTTCGCTTTTTCCTAACAACATTGTGCTGCAGAGGAAGGTCACTGTATTGCAGCGAGGCGCAAGGTACGAGGGCTTACCTAAATCAACTCAAGAGCTTAACGTTGTTAATGTAAACCACAGACAGCTACTCAGTGAAGGTGTTCTGAGTTACGACCAATTGTCTTTACTGCAGCGCTTGCTTGATCGTAATGTTGTTGATTGTTTATGTGCAAGTCAGCTAATTAAAACATATCAAAAGCTTGGAACGTGTTTAGACCGCTCTGCTATGCGCCTTTTCTTAGAAGTGGGTGGGCAACTAAGTGACGAACGGGTGTTGAACTCTTTTGAACAAAGACTGGATTACATTAATCAGCGATTAGGTTACCGCTTCAATCTAGCGTCACCTAAGACACTAATTCTTTCGATGTATTTAACCTTAAATGAATGGTGCAATCAGCAAACGGATCAGAGGGCGCTACAAGACTCCATCAAGCTTGAACAGTTAATCAATCAACTGAGTATTCAGAAAGAGTATTGGATGAGATTGTCCGGAGAAGCGAGTAGCACATTTTTTGCTGAACAACAGTTGGATCTCATTGAGAATCAGCATAGTGAATTGCATGACCAACTTCGCGTTCTCAATGTGCAACAAAATCAAGTTATTGAATCTCATCGAGCACTAGTTGAAGAGTGGAAGCCAACTCTAGATAAACTCAAGGGCTTATATGAGTGCGGTAGAGTATCAGATAAATTTATATCTGAATGGAAAATATGGTGTAGCCAGGCTCGAGTACAAGCTCCTGAGCTGAGCGATATTTGGGATGCATGTGAGCTTGTGTTTAGCGATCTAAATGCCGTCGCTAAAATTTGGCAATGGTTTCAAGATATGCAAACCGTTGGCAGAGTGGATCATTACTACGTTGATATTCAAAACAATGAGTGCGGGCAAGCTTGTAACAATCTCAGGCAGATTTAAATAGGACTAAATATGTTAGATAAAATGATGAAATCCCTAGCGGAAACGTTAAGGGAGGGGGATTTTATTGCCTCAAGTAATGGTTCCTATGATATCGAAGTTGACCAGATGCAGCTTAATATTAGCCAGCACTCATCATGGATCTTGTGGGAAACCGTGCTCCCATTTTATTTTGAATCGCACCTTGATTTTCAAAAAGAGCAGGCGCTAAAACATTGTATGCAGCTCTCCTTGAAAACGTTGCGAGATACACGCAGCACGTTGACGGTGAATGACAAAGAACAGTTGATTATGCAAGGGAAGATGATTATGGAAAGTGCAACGACAGAAGAGCTTTGCACGCAGCTTGCTCAGCACGTAAATTTAGTGGAGCAGTTCAATGATTTGCTCGAACATCAACGTGTTAATCATACTGTTAGTCACAGTGTTTGGATCCCATAATGCTTGCAGTTTTAAAGTCACAAATAAGCAGAATCGTGCTGTCAGTAGTGTACGTTTCAAGTTTGATAATAGCAGTTCCTTCACATACCTCTGAGCTTGATTGGGTCGATCAACCGTTTCGTTATTACGCGGACAATGATTCACTAAAAGAACTGCTGAATAACTTTGGCGCAAACTACCGTGTTTCAGTGTCGGTTAGCGACAAGGTAAATGACCGAGCCAGTGGTCGATTTTCACCAGAAGATCCAGCCGAGTTTCTCGATTATCTGGCACAGGTTTACAACTTGATGTGGTACTTCGACGGTGCAGTGCTGCATGTATACAAAGCGACAGAAACCCGTTCACAATTGTTGCAGCTCGAACTGTTAACAGCTCGCGAATTACGTAGCACCCTGATCTCGACAGGGATTTGGGATTCTCGTTACGGCTGGCGTGCAGCGGAAAATAAGGGGCTGGTTTACTTAGCTGGCCCACCGAGATACGTCGATTTAGTTGTGCAAACGGCAGAAGCACTGGAAAGCAGACTGGTACAGAAATCCAATTCAACAGATGAATTGTTTGTCGATATTATTCCCTTGAAGTATGCATCTGCGACAGATCGAGAGATCAGTTATCGTGACCAAGGTGTCACGGTTCCTGGGATTGCTTCGGTACTAAGCCGAGTGCTTTCAGGTGTTCAAACTCAGGTTAAAGTGGCGAAAAAGAACGAAGAAGTAATAACCAATACGCCTAAGAAAATTACTAATAATGTCTCTTTACATAGCGGTGCATCGGTTGAAGCAGAACCAGGTTTAAATGCAATCATTGTGCGTGATACAAAAGCTCGATTACCGCTGTATCACAAGTTGGTGGCGCAGTTAGATCAACCGCAGTCAAGGATCGAAGTCGCACTTTCTATCGTTGATATTAGTGCTAATGACTTAAGTCAGTTGGGTGTTGACTGGCGAGCTGGTCTTGCAGTGGGTAACAACAGTATTTTGGACCTCAAAACAACTGGTGACGTAGGTAATGGTGATGTCAAGCTTGGTAGTGGGCAAAATTTTAAGTCTCTGCTTGATGCGACGAACCTAAATTATTTATTGGCTCAAATTCGTTTGCTTGAATCTAGAGGTAGTGCGCAAGTGGTTTCCAGACCAACCTTGTTAACACAAGAAAATGTGGAAGCGGTCCTTAATAACAGCAGTACATTTTATGTCAAGTTGATAGGCAAAGAAACCGCAGCACTAGAGAAAGTGACTTATGGAACGTTATTGAAAATTGTACCTCGCATCGTTGGCGACCGTTTGGTTGAAAGACCTGAAATCAATTTGAGTCTGCATCTAGAAGATGGTGCGGAAATCCCCGATGGTGACATTGATGGTGTTCCTTCAATTCGTAAAACAGAAATTAGTACTTTGGCAACGGTAAAGCAGGGGCAAAGCTTGCTGATTGGTGGAGTATACCGTGATGAAATTAGCAACAAGCTTCGAAAAGTTCCTTTGTTAGGAGATATTCCATACCTCGGCGCTTTGTTTAGAAGCACGGAAAGCTCCACGAGAAGAACAGTACGTATGTTCATTATAGAACCAAGAATTGTTGTCGATGGTATCGGAGACAACGTACTTATCGGAAATGAATATGACTTAAGGCCAAAGATTGGCACGTTGAATAGTATTTCCAATAACAGTGCAGGCCTTAAATCAGCACTTGCTTTGTACAGCTGTACAAAGGAAGTACAAGCAGTACGTTATCAGCAAGATTTGTTGTCACAAGGAAAGTCATCGTTGTTAGCAGAATGTGAGCTTCCTACGGGGCAGAAAGGGTGGAGAGTACAAATTAAAGAGTGTAATGGCTCAGAGAATCATTGCGTTCGACCATTAGAGGAGCAGTAACCTCAATGCAACAATGGAAAATTCGTATTCTTTCCGGTGTTCATTCCGGAGTGGAAGTCACTTTACCCAACGATTCATTGGTATTGGGTAGTGATGACTTTACCGCTGATTTAGTCTTAACCGACTCTGGCATTAAAGCAAGTCACCTCGTTTTAGTTTGCGATGGTGAAACGGTTTCACTACGTGAGTGTGAAGAAGTCTCAGTCAATAACGAAATTATCGCCGTTGATGCCGGTGGCGTTGATTTGTCGCGAAAAGCCTTGGTTTCTGTGGGTCGTTTAACCTTTGCTGTTGGTTATTTGGAAGATGATTTAGTTATTGAGATGGCAAATGACGTAGCAAGCAAGCAAGCGAAACCAATTGGCCATAAACCATCATCGGGTTGGAAGAAAATGCTGCTCATCGGATTGATTTGTGGCCTGATCCCAAGCGTTATCTTTATAGGTATTTGGTACGACCAAGTGCATGCGAGCGACAAAGACGTAATCACAGAAGCGGAGCCGATAGTCTTGGTACGCAATATTCTTAGTGAACTCGAGTTGAACGATGTTCGCGTTGAATGGAATGCCAATGCTCTACAGGCTGTACTTGAAGGTTACGTAGAAGATAGAACGCAAAAGGTACAACTGCTTGGTCGAATTGATGCATTAGGTATCAACTACAAGAGTGACCTGAGAACGATGGAAGAGATACGTCGTGGTGTGCGTTTTATCTTACGAAACCTCGGTTATCACCAAGTAAAAGTAGAAAATGGTAACGAGACAGGTACGCTGCTGTTAACGGGTTACATTGATGATGCAAGTCGTTGGAACCAAGTTGAGCAGATCTTAGAACGAGATGTCCCAGGGCTTATCGCTTGGAAAGTAGAGCTACAAAGGGCGGGGGCATACATGGTTACTCTAAAAGAGTTGTTAGGAGAAGCGGAGCTCTTAAAGAAAGTTCAGCTTGTTACTAGCGGTGATCGTATTGAAGTTCGTGGCGAGCTTGATGATGTTGAAACAACTCGATTTTATGGTGTAACGAGAGATTTTCGAGAGCAGTATGGCGAGAAACCATATCTTGTCTTGAAATCTATTCCTAAAGTGAGCAAAGGAACAAACATCGATTTTCCGTTTCGTAGCGTGAATTTTGGCCTATTTCCTTATGTCATCCTCACTGACAATGTTCGTTACATGGTAGGAGCTCGCACTCCTCAAGGGTACCGTATTTCAAGCGTTACTCCGGCAGGAATTGAACTCGTAAAACGCGGGCGGGTAATCACTATTGATCTAGAGTATGAAGGTGAAAATAACAATGACTAATCTTGAGCAGTTATTACAAGGCGATTCAGGGCAGCAAGAAAAAGAGGTGATCATTTTTAAGTTCAAGCAAGCGCAATCAGCGATAAAGCGTCAGCTCCATCTTGGCTGTTCACCAAAAGAATACCAGTTGCTACACAAACAGCACGAGGCTTATCAAGCAGCATTAACGGTAATTGAAACATTTCTAGACAACAAATAAAAGAAGGCGATATATATGTCATTTTATGATTCGAGTAAAGGCGTTAACCTCGACGCAGTTAAAGCTAAATTGTTACAGCAATCAAAAACAGCGAATGAAGCGGTAAACACCGCGATCAAAAACTTAGAAACGAACGCAGACGATCCTTCAAAGCTTGCAGAGCTACAGCATACAATCAACAAATGGTCTGTGGTATATAACATCAATGCGACCACAACACGTGCAATCAAAGACGTGATGCAATCAATTCTGCAGAAGGTATAACCTATGGATAAAGGCATGTGTTTACTTCTGGCTGAGACAGCGTTGATGGCAACCGGTCTGCATCGTCATGAAGAGGCAAATACCATTGCGGAATGCCTTGAGTTGCAAGGTGATGCAGAAGAAGTCGTTGCTATGATTCGTTCAATGAGTTTGATGAATCGTGGCTTGTACGAGGACGCTCATCGTTTACTTGAACCGCTTTGCGTGACACGCCCAGACTTAATCGGTCTGGCTGCGCTAGCGGCAGGAAAAGCTGGGCTCTTAAGCAAAGCCGAATCGTGGTTAGATATGGCATTAAAAGGCAATGAAGAAAACCAAGCCTTTGCCATGAGTTTTTCTAAAGACATCAGGAACCTTTAATGAAGGTTGAAAGCAACGGAATCAACAACATGCTCAGTCAGGTGCCGAAAGCACCCCGGAATGATACACCTGATGCGAACAAGATGAACCGTTTGATGAGTGAGAACCCACCAGATAAGAACATACCGACTACGAAAAAAAATACGGATAGTGTCACGCGGTCTAAAGGTAGAACAGCAGCTATTAAAGAGTGGTACGAAGCACTAAAACGTTCTGGAGACTTCAGCGCAGCAGCGCTTAGCAGAACGCTTAAAGACGCGTTTATTTCGCCTAGTGAGAAAAAAAAAGCCTTATGGTATGCCTTTAGTCAGGAACAAAGCGCAAAAGGCACTGATAAAGCATCACCAGAATTGTTGGCATTATTTAAGCATGAGCTGTTGGGCAGTTTTTCAGGGCGCTTGCTAGCGACTCCCCCTAAAGACCGCCGAGAGTTGAAAGCGTTGCTTTCTGAACATTTCCCACTTGGTGCGCAAAAAGAACAAGCGCTTTGGCACTGTTGGGGTGAGTTGAAAGACATCCCTGCCCAAGCTCCAGTATTGGAGGTGGTCCGAAAAGAACTGAGCTTTGTTATACAAAAGAATGCCATGGTCAAGAACATGTTGAGTTACAGCCACAAACTAGACCTCTCATAGGAACGGATATGATTAATACGCAGTACACAGAAGTGATGCAAACCAACCTCGAGCAAGTGCAAGACGCACAAGCTGAAGCGGGACTTAGTGAGCGTTTCGAGCAAGCGATGCTATCGCCTGAGGGAAACCACGGTTTAGAAGGTGGCTTGTTAGAAAACATTAGCGAACTGAAAAACACCATCGACAATGCAAAAACTAACTTAACCGATAGCATGGCAATGGTTGGTGACGACCCTGCTCAGCTCTTGCAGATGCAATGGGCGTTGAGTCGAATTACCTTTCAAGAGGAGCTGATTGCCAAGACGGTAGGTAAAACGACACAGAATGTAGAAACATTGTTGAAGGCCCAATAGTCATGATGAAGACAATACGTGCCGTGTGCATGTTACTCGTGTTATTTTTAGCTGGCTGTCAGACGGAGCTATACACTGGAGTAAGCCAGAAAGAAGGCAATGAAATGCTGTCTATTCTGCTTTCTGAGGGGGTCGTGGCAACCAAAGAACCGGATAAAGACAACACCATAAAATTGATGGTAGATAACGCTCAAGTCGCATTTTCGGTTGATGCTCTGAAACGTAAAGGCTACCCGAAAGAGCAGTTCTCAACACTCAAAGAAGTGTTTCCGAAAGATGACCTAATTTCGTCTCCGATTGCAGAAAGGGCGAGGCTTATATACGCGAAATCGCAAGAACTATCATCAACGCTTTCACAAATTGATGGAGTGTTAGTGGCACGCGTTCACATTGTACTTGAAGATAAAAACCTTCGTCCAGGTGAACGTCCAACTCCTGCTTCTGCATCAGTGTTTATTAAACACGCAGCGGATGTGGCACTCGACTCTTATGTACCTCAAATTAAGCAGTTAGTGAACAATAGTATTGAAGGGCTTAACTACGAACGTATTAGCGTTGTCATAGTACCATCTTCGGAAGTTCGTGTGACGGCTCAAAGCAAGCAATTTGAAAGCATTTTGTCTATTCAAGTGACCAAGGACACGGCAAGCAACTTGATTGCTATCCTCGTTTTCTTGTTACTACTTATCATCGGTTCTAACGCAGCGACGTTTGCATGGTGTCGTAGGAATGCGCAACGTGGTTAATTCTGATACGCCAGTTTCTCAGATTTATCATCAGTTTAATTATTGTCCTTGCAGTTATATTGATGAGAGTTGGATAAGCAAGAAACAGCCTTGGTTATTACGAGTCCAAGACTGGAGACACCAGGCTGCGATCAATCAATGGTGTATTGAAGAATGGCAGCTATCAACGATTACTGATCATGTTTTTAATCATCCATTTAATAGTTTGGTGTTACTTCCAGTTGAAACGACTAACAAATTACTTTTGCTGATTGGTGGGGCAATGTATTGTGAATCGATGCGCCAAGTTGTCTTGAAACAACCAAAGCAGTGCCTCAATCATATTTTTGGTGTCGATGAAACGCGTTTTTTAATTCAACACGGGCCAATGATGATCTCAAATTGGCCAAACGGTTGGCAAAAAACATTGCCGGCGAGTTTAGATGAAGCCAGCTTTGAAAAGGCAGCCCGTGAACTTGGGTATCTATGGGTCACATTTTTACTGGAGAAATCACCATCAGAGCTTGTACAAAGGTGGCAGTTCAAGCTCGATTGTTCATTAACCCAAACAAAACTCAGTGCTGATTGGTTCGATGAAACGCATCGAGATCTTGCTTATCGACTTATAAAGAAAATCGCAAAACAGGTAATCCCTCAATGGTTTCATTTGTTGAAATAAAAACTGACAACTTGCAGTTGGCTACAGGTCTAAAGATTCTCAAAGCAAAGGATTATGTGAGTTATTTAGATTCGCAACACTTGGTTGAAGCTGCACACTCTAAAGCCGAGAGCATTATTACAAAAGCTGACGATGCTTATGAGTTAGAAAGACAGCGTGGTTACCAGGATGGTATCGATCAAGCGAAGATAGAGAGCGCAGAAACTATGATGTCAACGCTTGCACGATGTAATGAGTACTACTTGCAAGTCGAACAGAAAATCACTGGCGTAGTGCTTGATGCCGTAAGCAAAATTATCAGTAGTTTCGACGATGTGGAAACAACGGCAATAGTGGTGAGGGAAGCGCTTCAGCTGGTCAGTAATCAGAAACAAGTGATTCTGCACGTGCACCCCGAGCAAGTGACAGAGGTGCGAGATAAGGTTTCCTTAATACTCAGTGACTTCCCGGAGGTCGGCTATGTTGACGTTATTGCAGATGCGAGACTCAAAAATGGTGGGTGCATACTGGAAACTGAAGTCGGTATTATCGATGCCAGTATCGACGGGCAACTGCAAGCTCTTAAGCAGGTGATCACTAAGCAATTCAGTGAGCGCCAACAGATACAGTCTTGACGTGCTTATCTTTAACTCTCGAAAGCTCAGAAAAACGCTGGGCTTTTTGAGCTTTACTTTCTATTCACTGTACCTTTCTACCATTTCTCTAGTTTTATCTTAGCTTCCCATCCGATCTTTATAAACGGCTTAAAATGAAAAAAAGCCGACCATATCTGGCATATTCTGTGACTGTTATTGAGCACAATACTTACATCAACGGGAACTCTGATTATCTTAAAGGCTCTATTAACTATCGCCTCATAAGAGAGTAACGTTCGTTCAGAATACTGAATTTGTTTTTCTAAAAACGGTTAATCTAACAAAATTAACCAGCAACAATGGAAAATAAAATAATGTGATAGGTGTATTTAAATTCGAAATTTTATATCTTTTATTTTAAATAGATACATCAATATTAAATATCAGGATGGTAGGTGAGTATGGATAAGGTAAATACCTTACTAATTGAGCTTGGTAACACACTCGATATTGAACGGGTGACTGCATATGATTATCAAATGTGGACAGTATATATGTCTGCAGGCAAAGAGATTGAAGTTCAAGGCTTGGATGAGAGAGAAGAACTGTTACTTTCAATCAAGGTTTGCCAAGATGAAGAGTCATTTGAAATTAAAAAACTGAAAACACTTTTGGAATATAACTTCTTATACCGGGAGTCAGGTGGGGTACAGTTCTGTATAGACCCTAAAAACAATGAAGTACACATGCAGATAAGTATACCACTTACCTCAGAAGTGAGTCGTGTTTCTATCCTGATTACTCAGCTTATGGAGCTTTGTGAACTGTGGAAGCAATATCTAACGGCTCAGTTTCAATCGATTGAGCAACATAAAAAGCTGCATACTTTCATCTCTGTTTAAAAGGTTAGGGTTATGGTAAATATCAATACATCACATATGCATTCGCTGAGCGAACTCACTGCACAGTTATCTACACAAAACCAATCGGACGACAAAGAAGTTCGGGCTCACGGAGGCAAGGACATCTTTGTTAAAGAAGGTGCGCCGAAAAACACAAGCGTAAGCTCTCGTATCAATCACCAAAACAAAGCGAAATCGATCGTCGTTGATCTATTGGTTAAGCAAGGTCTGCCAAAAGGTGTCGCCAAAGCTATGATGCAAAACGTACTGAATGGTGAAAATAAGTTGACTCTTGGAAACCTTAAAGACCTAGAGCGATTATCGACAGGGCCTAGAGAGAATTGGCCAAGTGTTTCAAGCACTTCAAAACCATCCAGCGCAGGTAAAACCGCTCCAGCAGATGCCTTGATTAGAAAGCACCAAGCTACACTGCAAAAGTTGGGTGATTTCGCTTGTACTGACCTTAATACCTTCGGTGATAAGAGATCTGAGTTCTATCAAGCGAAAGCGAAGCCAAGACTAGAAGGCTTCTACGCAAATCCAGCAAGAGTTCAACAAGATAAAAAAGCGACCATGTCAGCAAACATGGTTCAAGTGGCGGCTCAAAGAGGCAATAGCCCTCAGATGGGGACACTTCAAAACATTGCGAAATCCGTTCAGGACGCAAAAGCCGGTTGCTGTACTACGTTTGCCTTTGCCGCGGCCGCTGAAATGATTCAAGGGATGCAGGGTGATGCGAATCAAAACACTAAGGTCGAAGTAGTGGCATTCAAGAAAGGACACTCAGGCACGCACTTGTATGTTTTGGTTGGTAGACAGGACGGTAGTGATATCAAAGACCCAAGCTCATGGAATAAAGATGTGAAAATTGTAGACCCTTGGGCAGCTTCAGCATTTGGTGCGAGAATGTTTGGTGATATTGCTCATCCACCGGTTTCCAACATGTTCCCACCATCTGAAGTGATTTTTTCTAGCCACAAACTGGACTAAAGATTCCATAATCGGTTGCTAATATTTACTACCAAAAAGGAGCAGTATTACTTTGCTCCTTTTATTTTTTTAATGTAAGTGATATCAATCTGGAAAATTAACTGCTCAAGTCTATCCATTCTCTAGCGCACATTTTCGATACCCTTTTCGGCACTTCAAGAAACCTATTCCACGCAACGCATACCTTGGAAACAATGTCCTCATAGTCTTCGAAGCTTTGGTTCGCTAAGTAGTGTTGTCGTAACCAATTCCATACTTGTTCTATCGGGTTAAGCTCTGTCGAATATGGGGAAAGTTTGATGATACTGACATTATCAAATTTGTGGGCGATATCATCGGTATGCCAACCTGCGCCATCCATTATTACTACAGCATGCCTTCCTTCCTTTGTCTGTGATATCGGATATTTGCTTTAAGTGTTAGATCATAATGTCTTTATTGACCCAAGGCACAACCATAGCTTCTCCAATCCCTCAGCTAGGACAAACAGAACCGAACAGGTAAGCGTACTCAAATTGCTGCTGTTTTGGCGCCCTTGGGCGCGTTCCTGTTTCAGCCCACAAGCGTGTCGTTGTGTTTTGTTGTCCGAATCTAGCTTCGTCTTGAAACCAGACATCAACACTCTCCAGCCCAATATGACCGAGGATCTTAAGGATCGTTTCTATTTTGAATTTTTTAAAATCGTCTTGGATTTGCTGTGATTGTTTGGGGTGTTTGGATCGAGAAGTTATCCAAGAAAAGCCCATGTGGTCGAGAAGATAATAGATAGAATTAGGGTGGTAGTATTTATCAAAGTTTTCCACGATGTAATCATGTATATCGCTCCCGACAAGGCGCCCGCCAGAAGGGGACTCTGCTTCTTTCTTAATGAACGCGCTGAGTTGTTTTCGTTGCTCTACATTGAGGTATGCAGGCCTGCCTGTGCGAGGTTTCTCTTGAAGTCCTTCCAATCCTTCTTCAAGAAATGTCTGGACCCATTTGTTTACACTAGTTCGACTGACTTTGAGGTATTTAGCAATTTGAGTGTGCTAGTGACCTTCTTTGAAGTGGGCAAGTGCTAGTAAACAAACCTTCATTTGAATGGTTTTTTGTTGGCTTGCTAGTTTTTTAAAATCTGTCTTATTAAGGCTATCCATAGCTATTTTCTGCAAGAGTTCGACGACCTCAATTAGATCATATTTTTACTTTAATGGGTGTTACTGATTGCCTGTTTGAAGTCCTTTTTGGCTCGTTATGTGCGGTGCGGGCGCAAAAGGCTGGTTTGATATTCGTGAATACATTATCGGACACCATTCATATGATCAGTGCTTATGCTTCATCAAATAAGCTCGTGTTGGGGCAGATAAAAACTGAGTACAAGCTAAGTGGCATTTGATTGCGAAGCCAATAGCGATTAACTATCGCGGGGCCCTTTCAATACCTCGTCTAGGCTCGGAATCATCGCTGATATCAAATTAACGGATAATAATAGGCTATTCGAATATCAAAGGTTGGCACACAATGAGGGACTATCCGTCAACGGCCAACCTTATATATGATTCTATTGAAGCTGTTCTTCAGTTCAGCTTGAGTTGCTTATCCTCTTTCAAATCTATTGCCCGAGATACTTGGCTTGGCGAGAATGTCGGGTTTTGAAAGCGAGGCAACAATTTGTAGAGCCAATGCTTCTAAATCAAAAACTGTTAAACAAGGTATACAAACCAAGGGAACTCGTCCTTTGGGAGCGTGTAACGGAAAAATTTCATCGTCAATAACTTGGGTATGATATTGACGATTAAATCCAGCCTTCTGCTAAGTACATCAACCTTAGCTGACTTGGTGAACCAAGCTTTTCTAGCGCCGAGAGTTGGCCTTGATCGAGGTTCGGGCTTTTATCCAAGTATACTCGTCCGTTCGGTGTATCTAGAGGGAGCTTGTAAGTCAACGTCTTATTGATATCCTGTGCCTTTCCTTGGTCGATAGATCTTACTGCTGGCATTAGCCAGTCCCAATCTTCTTTGAGCAACTTCTTAAGTGCACTGTTGGCCTCTGACTCAGTTTGGCTCGGTGTATCTTCGATACTCAATTTATTCGTTGATCCAACATCTGGCACCAAGTTCTCACTTGCATCAGAGCCCAACATTTTCTTAAGCGTTAAGCGCGCCAATTCCATATCCTGAGCTTCTTTCGGTGCTTGAGGTGATGTCATAGATTTGTCTTCTTTTGGGCCTAGGTACGCAATCAAAGCACGTCCTGATGCAGCATCTTGCATACTAAAGGAGAACTTCCCTTTGCTGTTAGACACTTCAATTCGAGGTAACACACCAGACATAGGTTCTTGGTGAATTTGCTCTTGAACTTCGTTGTTCAGACAGTAGGAACTCGCTTGACCGGCTACAAACCCAGAACCAGTGATTAAGCCAGATGCTGCTACACTGCCTAGCGCTTCTTTTGCAACAACAAGGACACCAGTTGTGCCCACAGAGGTGACACCAAATGCACCAAGGCTTCCCGTCGCCATACCTAAGGTCGCTCCAACCGCACCTTCAGCAGATTGAGTGGCGTGCTCGTGCGCTAATGCTTGTTGTATCGGCAATGCCAACCTTTGGTCATGACCGGGCAATTGCGCAATCTGTTCTAGTTGGTGATAGTGCGCCTCAGCATCACCATTGACTGCCGACTTATGTAATTCACGTCCCGTGGCGATCAACAAACCAACACCTGGTAACGCCAAGTTAATTACTGCGTTGATACCAGTCCCTTTGATTGTTTCTTTTGCCATCTCAAGCAGTTCAGCACCTAAGCCGTCCATTTTGCCTGGGTATTGGTTTTCGATGCTGACTTGTAAGCGTGGGTCTTTGCTGATCGAATCGAACGTGCTTTTTAGATTTTTATAAGCTTTATCGTCAATCTTCACTTCATCTAATAGGCTTACGACTTCGAGGACCTTACGCGCAGTTAAAGGCTCGCCACGATACCCTGCTGTGCTCACAAGAGAGAATGCCAATAATGCCGTTTCTGGTTTTTCTTCTTTTAGCAGCGCCTGTTTTAAATCAAGGTGGGTCTTAATATTTTCTTGGTGGTACTTTTGATATGTAGATCGCAATATGGTGTCACTCACTGCCGTGAACTTTTGCCCTTTATGAAAGGTCGACGGCTCTTTGGCTTTACCGTGCTTACTGATCACCCGCTTATCTTTTTGTGCCGCGACAGTACGAAATTGATCCAAGCTCGGAATCTGGCTTTGGCTAGTTGAAATTACCATGGGTGAACTCCTTAAACTCTAAGTGTCTCAATGTGGGATTGTTCTGGATTGATAAATTGGGTTGGGTCTTGGTCTAACATTGCAAATCGAGCCTGCCAGAGTAGGGTTTGCTCATTTAGAAGGTGAAACCAAGTAGATAGGCTCGCTGCGTTTAAGTACTCAATCGGCTTTCTGCCCGCAAGAACCAATTGCCTACCATTTGGTGCAAGTGAAAGGGTCAAGCTCCCATCCGCGATACCGAAATAGTTAGCATGCGCAATGAGTTCAAGACCTTTCAGTCTCAGTTCACCGCTTTTTTCGAGACCGCCAAAAACCACCGATAAAACAAAATCGTTTTGATCTGCCTCACTAAAGTAAATAACGTAACGATCATCAACTAATAATTGGCAACGATTTTCTTCAGCAAAATAAAGTGGAGGTAGTTCATTTATTTCACAAAACTCTTTTATTAGAACTTGTAATGTGTTCATCGTTTATTCCTTCTGTTTTATCTTGCTAGTAAACAACAAATAGTATAATTACGATGTCGAAAGTGGCTTTTATTTTGTTGATTTTCTAAACTGTCGTGATGTGTAGCACAAAGAACAAATGAATTTAATCGTCTTTGTTAAGCAATTAAGCTCTCTAGTGTGAGGTTCCCCTGAACTGATCCGCACCAGCAGTTTTGGACACTGAGTTAAGTGAGTACAATCACTAATGAG
>NZ_JBFSRZ010000055.1:0-32960 GCF_041466065.1 Vibrio sp. 10N.239.312.C11 | reverse complement strand
GAAATACGCGAAACGGGGTTGTTCTATCTTTAAATTTAATTACGCAACAAAGCCTTGTAATGATACAAATAAAGTTAATGGCTTCAAAACCTTACTCTCTATATACGGCAGTCAAGATAGGCAAACCTCGCAACAAGTTGCTTCGATCTGTTTGCCATCTTGCGGGGAGACCCTGCGACCCCTGCTCTACCATTTAAAATGGTAGTTCAATTTGCTTACCCATCAACACTTGAGCTGCGTCTTGCACTATTGACTCAGCCAACTCTTGAGACTCTTTTTTCAGCCGAGAGAAGTCGTCAATATCTCTCAATGGCTTTATAGTCGGTGTAGCTAGAATCATCGCAGGGAAGTCTCTATTAAAGACCCTTTCTAGAAACTGAAACTCTTTACTTTTTCGCTGTATATCTTGCTGATCTAGGTAACCTTTCTCAATGCATTGCTCGATGACGTTTTCCCATGTCATGACTTTAAAGTTTTCAAATTTATGAAACTTACACGCAACGAGAAGTCGTTCCGTAAATATAAAATGCTTGTCGCTCATAGTTTTATTTAAGCGTACATTTTTTCCTAAGTGCACAAAAATTTTATTTGTAACTGCACTTCACGTTGTCGTCACTACTGGTTGTGATGTGGATGAGGCTACTCTAATATAAAGAGATTAAAAGAGAATTGTCCCTCAAAAAGATCCTACTGTATGATGAGGTCGGCTGTTTCAAACTTGAGAGCTTTTTATCCCTCAAATGTCCCTCAGAGTGTCACCTTAACCTTAAGACCATGATTTATAAGGCTACTTAAATCCATTGCGCATATCGAGCATTGGAGCGACGGATAAGCGGTTAGCCGCGTATTTACTGGTATTGTCAGGTTTCATAAAGCGTTACTCAAAATCTATACACTGCATATATATACAGAAACTCGCTAGTTCTGCCGCAAGCTCACCCACTCACTACGCCTATAGTACGTATTGCTGGAGTGGAACGAAGGCATCTAGCATTAAAAAAGAACACTCAAAAGCGGTGAATCACGCTTCACAGTGGACATTGTAGTCAAAAATAATTGGGCGATTATACACAGGGAATCGAAAACATTCAGGAACAAAGACCAACTTATTTTCCCGTACAACTCGCGTCGTGTAAGCGCAGGCTTTCAGCGAGTGATAAATGAATTAGGTATTGAGGATTTGCGATACCACGCTCTACCGAAGAGAGAGCGAGTCGGTTGTTTGAAAAGGCTCAGTAATGAGCCTTTGGCTTATTAACTTCTGAACAGGAAGTGTTCTCAAATTCAGTTGAACGTTCTAGCTCCACAAGGGTGCCTGGTTATTTTGTTCTTCCAGCTCTTTAAGGTTTCTCTTTAAGTCTGCTACTTGCTTCTGAGACATCGTGACTTGAGACTCTAGTTTAGCTTTAATTCTTGCTTGTTCAAGGGTAGTTCTCTCTTGGAGAGCTATGTCTTTAAGTGGTTGTAATGCTTCCCGAAATGAAGGTGCAACAGTTCTCTGATAAACCGCATGATAATCTTTATGTGACTTCGACAAAAACTTTTCGTTGTCTACGAACTGAATGAAGTCTTCGCTTAACAATAGTATTTTTTCCATTACTTCACGGGTTGACGTTTCGCCTTGCTTCATACCTTCAATTCGGTCTTCTCGTTCCGCTAACTGAGCACGTAACTCTTCCACCTGCTCTTGAAACCCTAGTGATTCTTGTAAATCTTGTACGCACGCCTCTTTCTCAGCAAGTAAAATTGCGTTCTCACCAGATTGGAGCTTAAAACGACTATTCCAATGTTCTTCACTTTCAGTATGTTCAGTCTTCAATTCGTGAATATCTTGTCTTAATTTTTCGACTTCTTCACTAAGGTTCGTTTGTATCGAATTGCTTGAATTTAATTGGTGCTGCAACGAATCACGTGTATCTCGTAAATTTGTAATATCACTTTCAAAAGCGGAACGTTGTTCGTCCCACTTATCTAAATCACGACTCAGCTTTTCACGCCAGTAATCAACATGTGACTCTGCTTGCGCTTTACTAACATTAACTTGGCTTTCGAATTTGAATTTATCAGTCTCGTGCTTCTTTTGAATTCGCTTTGAATCAACAAAGTTGAATTTAAGAGAGTCAACGAGGTGCTGTACCAAAGGCAAACCGAATGTATATATGATGGTCGCTAGCACTGGATAAGCAATTGTCATCATAGGTGGACTCAGAAACCATGATGGTTCTATGGTCCAGAATGTGCTTTCAGTATTAAGTAATTTAACTTTTTGCTCTGATGTGCTGAACAAAAATGTAAGTACCAAGGAATGATTAACAGTAACCCATGACAAAATAAAAGACCCAAGAATCGGAGCTTTTAACCTATTTGCGGTGGCTTGTGTTATCGCAGAAACAAGTTCTTTCATATAGTTATCCAAAAATGAATTGAACATATTCTACGACAAACACTGCAACATTGGGAATATCTAAGCTATCCCCCCCCCCTTTAATAACCCTTCTACAAATTAGGATTTTTACTTTCAAGTCTAGTCAAACGCTCATCCATCTTTTCCATCATTAAGCGCAGCCACTTAACATCGGTTTTAAGTGCAATGCCTACCCCGCTAAACAAGGCACTAACAACGGCGACTATTAGTGTTTGATACTCTGCCATTATTTGAACTCACTGCGTAGGGTTTCCCATAGGCCAAATACTATTGGAGCACTTGCGCCAATAATGCCACCAAATTGAACACCGTCTGCCGATACGCTTGCGGTGATAACTTCAGGGTGACCAGCTGCCAAAACCGCTCCTGCGCCAGATAACACTAAACCCTTTTTAGCCGATGACAGGCCAATGTCGATTGAGAACTTTCGCCCAATAAGCACATTGTTGCACTTGATATTTTCAAACTCATTCACCAGATCTCTAATTCAGCTTGATTAATCAGTTATGCCTTGAGTCACACTGTCGTTTTGAGTTACCTTGTCTTATTCAAAGTCGTAGGTCACAATACGCTCTGTACCTGACTTTAATAAAATCAATGTCTCCTCAAACAAGGTTACCTAGCAATAGGGGCTGAATGGGGATGTTTGATTGAACGGTGAAAAATTTGGACCACACATTAATAGAGCAAGTTGAAGGGATATGCGTATCGCGAGGTGTTAGGCTAACACCCCAAAGAAAGCGAGTGTTTGAGCTTATCCTATCTAATAAAAAAGCCTCCAGTGCTTATGAATTATTAGAGCAATTGAAAGTCAGTGAACCGCAAGCCAAGCCTCCTACAGTTTATCGCGCTTTGGATTTTTTGTTAGAGCAAGGGTTCATTCACCGAGTTGAGTCAACGAATAGCTTTATATGCTGCTGCTCTTGCAATGCCAACACGCATTTTTCCCAATTACTGATCTGCGATAAATGTGGCACTGTGATAGAATTACAAGACGATGCGCTTGTCGCCCTACTCGCGAGTAACGCCGAGCAGCATGGATTCAAGTTGACCAACCATGTCATTGAATCACATGGCATTTGCCAAACTTGCTCCTCCGAAATGAAAGAATAAGATTATAGAAGAACATTATGCGCGCTGAATTTGTAAACCCGTTTTTAGCTTCTTTGATGAACGTACTAAAAACGATGGCATCTCTAGAATTAAAGCCTCAGAAACCAAGAGTGAAGAAAGATGAAATCGCTCGTGGTGATGTGTCCGGCCTAATTGGTATGGTTGGTACACAGTCTCGTGGCTCAATGTCGATCACCTTTGATGAAGGGCTTGCTCTAGAAATCATGGAAAACATGCTAGGTGAACGACCAAACGGTTTGAACGAAGAAGTGACCGACATGGTGGGTGAAATCACTAACATGGTAACCGGTGGCGCAAAGCGTATTCTTGCAGAAAGCGGCTTTGACTTCGATATGGCAACGCCAATCGTGGTTTCAGGTAAAGGCCATACTATTCGTCACAAGTGTGAAGGCGCAATCATCATCATGCCTTTCTCATCTCAGTGGGGTAATGCTTTCATCGAGATCTGTTTCGAATAGAGACAATCGAGTAAATAAAAAGCGAAAGGCTGACGTACATACGTCAGCCTTTTTTATTGCCGTAAAATCAACGGACATAAAAAACGCCAACCGAAAGGTTGGCGTTTACAGTTATGACTTGGTGTGACTTAAACAGTCTTAAGCTTTCAGCGCTTTAAATGCGTTGATTAGACCGTTAGTAGAGCTGTCGTGAGACGTTACTTGTGCATCGTCTGCAAGCTCTGGAAGAATTTGGTTTGCTAGTTGCTTACCAAGTTCTACGCCCCATTGGTCGAAGCTGAAGATATTCCAGATAACACCTTGAACGAAGATCTTGTGCTCGTACATCGCGATTAGGTTACCTAAAGAGCGAGGGTTGATTTGCTTAACAAGAATAGAGTTCGTTGGGCGGTTACCTTCAAATACTTTGAAAGGTACTAGCTCAGCAACTTCTTCAGCTGTTTTGCCAGCCGCTAGGAATTCAGCTTCTACTGTCTCTTTTGTCTTACCGAAAGCTAGCGCTTCAGTTTGAGCAAAGAAGTTAGACATTAGCTTCTGGTGGTGATCAGATGCTGGGTTGTGGCTGATAGCCGGAGCAATGAAGTCTGATGGGATCAGCTTAGTGCCTTGGTGAATCAGTTGGTAGAACGCGTGCTGACCGTTTGTACCAGGTTCACCCCAGATGATAGGGCCTGTTTGGTATTCTACTGGGTTACCTTCACGGTCAACGAATTTACCGTTAGATTCCATGTTACCTTGCTGGAAGTAAGCAGCAAAACGGTGCATGTATTGATCGTAAGGTAGGATTGCTTCTGACTCAGCGCCGTGGAAGTTGTTGTACCAAACACCAATTAACGCAAGGATCACTGGAATGTTGTTTTCAAATTCCGTTGAAGCAAAGTGGTTATCCATCTCGTGTGCGCCATCGAGTAACTCAGCGAAGTTATCGAAGCCGATAGATAGTGAGATAGAAAGACCGATCGCTGACCATAGTGAGTAACGACCGCCTACCCAATCCCAGAATTCGAACATGTTGTCAGTATCAATACCAAACTCAGCAACTGAAGCCGCGTTTGTTGATAGTGCTGCGAAGTGCTTAGCAACGTGTGCTGAGTCGCCCGCTTCAGCCAAGAACCAATCACGCGCAGAGTGTGCGTTCGTCATTGTTTCTTGAGTGGTAAATGTCTTAGATGCCACTAGGAACAGTGTTGTTTCTGGGTTAAGAGGCTTAAGTGTCTCAACGATGTGAGTGCCGTCTACGTTAGAAACAAAGTGCATGTTTAGGCGAGTTTTGTATGGCGTAAGTGCTTCAGTTACCATGTATGGACCAAGGTCTGAACCGCCGATACCGATGTTGACTACATCAGTGATCTCTTTACCTGTGTAACCTTTCCACTCACCAGAAACGATACGGTGTGTGAACAGTTCCATTTTTGCTAGTACTGCGTTCACTGCTGGCATTACGTCTTTGCCATCAACCATTACTGGCTTGTCGCTACGGTTACGTAACGCAGTGTGAAGAACTGAACGACCTTCAGTCTTGTTGATTGCATCACCGCCGAACATTGCTTCGATTGCAGACTTAACTTCAGTCTCGTTCGCAAGAGCAAATAGGTGCTGCATAGTTTCAGCGTCGATAAGGTTCTTAGAGTAATCCACTAAGATGTCTGAACCGAAACGAGTAGAAAAGCTCTCGAAACGCTTTGCATCTTGAGCAAATAGCTCTTTCATATCCATATCTTGAGCAGACTCAAAATGTGCAGTTAGAGCTTTCCACGCTTGTGTTTGCGTTGGGTTGATATTTTTCAACATGGTATCTATCCCGATGTTACTGTAGGTTTTATTCTAGACGTCACCAAAGTGATGAATAGAACCCCCGATTAGGCGAAAGTTTATATTTTTCTATGATGACCAAATCGCATCACCACTGAAAGATTCTTTGTAATTTTTTTTCACGACGTATTATGCCGCATATGAAGAGCGGTACCTTGAGATAAATCAGAATTAGATTTCCTGATAGAAGAATCGGTACTGACTCTAGCGCTCACATCATTAAATGTGAGCGAAACCTGATAAATTCAAGTTCAAAAGATAGCGTTAAACCACTTTTTTTCCAAATACATTATAGAGGATGGCGTATGTGGATTCAGAAGACGATACACCTACACGCACAAAAACGTGGATTTCATCTCATCACTGATGAAATTGAACAACAGATATCCGATATCCATTCACTGTCTGTTGGTTTATTACATCTATTCATTCAGCATACTTCTGCTAGCCTTACGCTAAATGAGAACGCAGACCCTACTGTCCGCGCCGATATGGAATCACACTTTAATAAGTTCGTGCCCGAACGAGCCCCCTACTACAAGCACACCTACGAAGGTGATGATGACATGCCCGCTCACATTAAAGCATCGACACTAGGCACCAGTGTGACAATTCCGATTACCAATGGGCGTTTAGCTTTGGGGACATGGCAGGGCATTTACTTAGGTGAACACCGAGATTGTGGTGGAAGCCGTACCGTTATTGCGACCATTCAAGGTGAGTAACGTTAAGTCATCAACAGTGAAATACCGCTTAACAAACATAATGGTAGAAAACAAAAAGGGTGACACAGTTATGTGTCACCCTTTAAAAATATAAGAGAGTCGAGTTGGTAAAACCAGAATTAGAAAGGCTGGTTTATCATAACCCTAAAGGTCCCTTCATCACCGCCTCGCGCTAATTCAGCACGTACAACAATGCCTTCAACCTGGAAACGAACTGCCCCGCCTAGGCTCCATTTCATGTCTGTGTGCAGTGTTTTGATATCGTACTCATCAGCAACACGCCCGACTTCAGCAAACGCCACCCACTGCCACCAAGGCAAATCGTAGTAGTTAATCAGTGGGATATCGGCCAATGGTTGCCAATCAGGAAGCACTCGATATTCCGCAGAGTAGTGAATAGCAGAACGACCGTGGTAACGGCCTCCGGTATAACCTCTTAAGCGATATAAGCCACCGAGTCGAGCTTGCTCTGTTTCCGGTGGACGAGCACAATTTTTCCCGGAACAGTTGCCCCACGTAGGCGTGTCAGCGGTATAGACATCAAATGCCACGACTTGTTGATCGAATAAGTTCCCCAAAGGACCCAATGCAAAATACTGACTGTTTTGGAATGTCCACTTCAGCCATAAGTCATCGTTAGACCAACTTTCAGCGCCGGTAGTAAACTCAAGATTGGTATGAGATCCCTTGGTTGGGTTGCGTGTGCTATCACGGTTATCCCAATCAAACGCCAAACTAAAACCTGTCGCTTGTTCGCTATTGTTTAAGCCTTCTAGCTCACGAGCCGTATAAAAAGGCGTAAAGACAATCGAACTGACACCCGACTCTAATGGGGAAGCAAAGCTCACATCTTTGATAGGTTGGAAAGCTCCTAGCAAGCCATGCTCTGCAACATTGCCCCAAGGCAGCAGATACTTAAACTCAACCTGATAGTTTTCTTCTAAGCCGTCAGCAATGGTTTTATCATCAATGGATGAATCATTATCGCCTTGAGAGCCAATGTAATACGGGTTTTCGTTAAAGCGAGCTTGGTACATCTGAGTACTGAACAATACGTTCTCAGACAGTGCGAAGTTAAAGGCTGATAAGAAACCGACGTAGCTGTCTTTATCTGAATAAAGCGCCATGCCAAACAGAGCGGCTTGAGGTTGCCAAGCACCCTTTGCGACACCAGCAACCCCAAAGGTATTACCCATGGTTTCAGTACTAAAATAGAAAGGAACAAAGGCTGAATCTTTTTCTTCACTCACAGCGGGAGAAGACAAGCTGACACCGAGTAATACCATTGCAGACATTAACCAGTGTCGAGTCGTTCGTATGAACATCATTTACTTATAGGATCCATAGTTACTTCGTATTAGCTACTTCACGTACTCCATCGCAACACGCGAAGTCAGCTTAGTGACCAGCTCGTAAGCGATAGTGCCGATATGTTCTGCGACTTCTTCTGAAGGTAAATCTTTACCCCATAATGTTGCTTCATCACCGACTTTATCTGCCGCATCAGGGCCAAGATCAACCGTTAACATGTCCATTGATACACGTCCTGCGATCGGTACTTTTCGGCCGTTAACGAATACTGGAGTGCCGTTAGGAGCAGTGCGAGGATAACCATCACCATAACCTATCGCGATCACACCAACCTTGGTATCTCGCTCACTGGTCCAGTTACCGCCATAGCCCACACTTTCACCCGCTTTAACATCACGAACGGCTATCAGGTGAGAGGTCAAAGTCATTACAGGATAAAAGCCAAGATCTTGCGCTGATTTATCAGCAAAAGGAGAAACACCGTAAGAGATAATTCCCGGGCGAACCCAATCAAGATGGCTGTCTGGCCAAGCTAATAGACCCGCAGAAGCAGCAAGTGAACGCTCACCTTCACAACCGTCGGTGAGCGATAAGAAAAGCTCGGTCTGTTCAACGGTGGTTGCTCTATCAAGTTCATCAGCACAACCGAAGTGGCTCATGTAGCGCAGAGGTTTAGCGACATTCGCACATTGATGTAAGCGCTCAACAAAGTTTTGGTATTGCTCAGGACGAGCACCTAGGCGATGCATACCACTGTCGACTTTTAGCCAAACCACAACAGGTGTTTCCAACTCTGCATTCTCTAGCGCGCTTAATTGCTCTTCGCAATGCACTACCGTTTGGATGTTATTGGTCACCAGGATGGGTAAATCGCCCGAAGAATAAAACCCCTCTAGCAACAAAATAGGTTTAACAATGCCACCAGCACGAAGCTGTAATGCTTCTTCAATACGCGCCACACCAAAAGCATCAGAGCTTTTTGAATGCTTGGCTATATGCAGTAAGCCATGTCCGTAGCCATTGGCTTTCACAACAGACATTACCTTGCAATGAGGAGCCTTCGACTTTATCTGGTTCAGGTTGTGTTCAAGCGCGTTTAAGTCAATACTCGCCGTCGCTGCTTTCATGTAAGTCATTAGTGATTACTCATCATCAAATGCAGGACCTGCATAGTTATCAAATCGGGAATGTTGACCTTGGAATGTAAGACGAACCGAACCGATCGGGCCGTTACGTTGCTTACCAAGGATGATCTCAGCGATGCCTTTCAATGAACTATCTGGGTTATAAACCTCATCACGATAGATAAACATGATTAAGTCGGCATCTTGCTCGATCGAACCTGATTCACGCAAATCCGAGTTTACTGGGCGCTTATCAGCACGCTGCTCTAGGGAACGGTTAAGCTGAGAAAGTGCCACAACTGGTACGTTGAGCTCTTTTGCTAGTGCTTTCAATGAGCGAGAAATCTCGGCGATCTCTAGAGTACGGTTATCAGATAACGAAGGTACACGCATTAATTGAAGGTAATCTATCATGATCATAGAGATGCCATCATGCTCACGAGCAATTCGTCGAGCTCGAGAACGTACTTCTGTTGGCGTTAGACCCGAGCTGTCATCGATATACATATTCTTCTTATCCATCAGAATACCCATACTCGACGAGATACGAGCCCAATCTTCATCGTCTAACTGACCGGTACGAATCTTGGTTTGGTCTACGCGAGAAAGTGATGCAAGCATACGCATCATCAGCTGTTCAGCTGGCATCTCTAGCGAGAAGATTAACACTGGCTTGTCTTGCTTCATCGCTGCGTTTTCACATAGGTTCATCGCAAACGTGGTTTTACCCATCGATGGACGCGCAGCAACAATGATTAAGTCAGAACCCTGAAGGCCTGCCGTTTTCTTATTGAGGTCGTTGAAGCCCGTATCGACACCTGTCACACCATCTTGTGGCGATTTATATAAGATTTCGATACGTTCTAGCGTCTTCTCTAGAATGCTATCAACGTTTTGTGGACCTTCATTTTCACTTGCTCGGCCTTCGGCAATCGCGAAAACTTTACTCTCAGCAAGATCAACAAGTTCTTCCGATGTACGACCTTGAGGGTCATAACCAGAATCCGCAATTTCATTTGCCACACCAATCAGGCTACGCACCAATGCACGTTGTGCCACGATATCTGCATAGGCATTGATGTTTGCCGCACTCGGCGTATTTTTCGCTAGGTCAGCAAGGTAAGCAAAGCCACCCACTTCTTCAAGTTGCTCACGCAGCTCTAAATGTTCAGAGAGTGTAATAAGATCCAGAGGAGAGCTTTCTTCAAGGATATCCTTTACCGCTTCAAAGATCAGACGGTGAGGACGGCTATAAAAGTCTTTGGCCACAACCTTTTCGGCCACCGTATCCCAGCGTTCGTTATCCAATAACAAACCGCCAATAACAGATTGCTCAGCTTCTAATGAATGTGGCGGGACCTTGATGGCGTCCACCTGATCGTTGGCTGATTTCTGACTTTTGGTATCCACTATGACTACACTCAATAACTAATAATGATCGTTCATTATACCCAAGAACATCCGTTTGTAATCCGATCCTATGAGTTTGTTTTATTCTTCAGCAAGAATTTACCTATTGCTGACGGAATTAACCAAAGGTAGCATTACGATCCTTCCATTCATTCACTGTATAACTGAGGTATGCGTGTCCAAATTATTGGCTCTGAGCACTGGTCTTCTAAGCTATAGTCTTCTAAGCATCGGTCTCCTGAGCACTCCGTCGGCCTTAGCGGATGATGCTAAAGCCTCTGTTGATGCAATCCTCGACTCGATAGTGGTACCAGAACCTGCTGCTGAGCCGATCGTCGTTGCACCGACACTTGAAAAAGATATGGATATCGCACCGAGTGATTCAGAACTGCCGAACCCACTGAATACTGAAGTCGAATTTGGATATCAGTCGCATACTGGTAATTCTGATTCTCGATCGCTTAATGCACGCCTGAACGGTGAGTACACGGCTGGCCGTCATAGAACCAGTGGCGAATGGAAATATTACAATCTCTACAAAGATGGCGAAGAAGATAAAAGGCAATCGACATATTCTGCTCAGAGTGACTACAAGTTAAGTCCGAAAACCTACCTCTATGGCAGCTTTAAAGGGGTCGATTCACGATACAGTGCTTATTTTAAGGACTACACCGTTTCTAGCGGTCTAGGTTATCAGTTTTCGAATACAGAAGAGTTTGTGTTGGAGGTCGAAGTGGGGCCGGGTTTTCGTTACCAAGAGCCTAATCTCGATGAATTAGACGACGATGACATCATCTTCCCAGAGATCGTTGAAGAAGCGATTTTCCGTGGCAATGTAAATACATCATGGCAGGTATTGAAAAATTTGAAGCTCAAAGCCGATGTGACGTTGGTGTCTGGCCACAGCAACCTAAAATTTGATACTGAATTAGAAGCCATCAACGATATTACCGACAATATCGCACTAAAAATTGCTCACTCTCGACAGTACCACGACAAGGTACCGGAAGGGTTGAACAAAGAAGATTCCGTACTGTCTGTAAATCTACTTTTTCAATTCTAAATTTGAGAGCGGGTATAACGGTGTATCGATAAAGAACACCCTCGTTTTTACTATGTAAGGCCCCTCCTCTCTAGTGCTTTCTATCCCTGCAATCGTCACTGTTCCAAAAAGCTTAAAACTCATATTGCAGACATAAAAAAACACCAGCCGAAGCTGGTGTTTAAAACTTTCAAAAGAAAGAATTCGTCTTGGTACTGAAATTACTCAGCTGCAACGATAGCGATTTTCGCAGTAGCAAAAACTTCAGAGTGAAGTTGGATGCTTACTTCGAATTCGCCGATGTTACGTAGAGCGCCTTCAGGTAGGCGTACTTCGCTCTTAGCTACTGCAACACCTGCCGCTGTAATAGCGTCAGCGATGTCACGAGTACCGATAGAACCGAATAGTTTACCTTCGTCACCAGCTTTAGAAGCGATTGTAACGCCTTCTAGAGTGTTAACGCTCTCAGCGCGAGCTTCTGAAGCAGCTAGTTGCTCAGCAACTTTAGCTTCTAGTTCTGCACGACGAGTTTCGAACATAGCAACGTTGTCTTTAGTTGCCATAACTGCTTTACCCTGTGGGATAAGGAAGTTACGAGCGTAACCAGATTTAACGTTTACTTGGTCGCCAAGGCCACCTAGGTTACCGATCTTATCAAGTAGAATAACTTGCATTATCTTAGTCCTCTTAAACTATTATTAACTATTACCGATTACTGATGCTTGTCAGTGTACGGTAGTAGTGCTAGGTAACGAGAACGCTTGATAGCGCGAGCTAGCTGACGTTGGTATTTAGCACTTGTACCAGTGATACGGCTAGGTACAATTTTACCAGCTTCAGTGATGTAGTTTTTTAGAGTTGCTACGTCTTTGTAGTCAATCTCTTGTACGCCTTCTGCAGTAAAACGGCAGAATTTACGACGACGGAAGAAACGAGCCATGGGCTATCTCCTGATCTAAATTTAATAATGCGGTACTCACACGAACTTATAAATAAGTCTAAGCAAATGCTTAGTGGGAATACCTAAACGAGTTGAATAAAATTTAATGACCTAAAAGGCCAAAAAAGAATTACTCAGCAGCAGCTTCTGGCTTAGCTTCTTCTTCACGACGTGGTGCACGTTCTTCACGGTCATCACGACGAGGAGCACGCTCTGCACGCTCTTCTTTTTGCTTAAGCATGATAGATTGCTCAGTCACAGCGCCTTTAGTGCGCATGATCATGTTACGTAGAACTGCATCGTTAAAACGGAAAGCAGTTTCTAGCTCGTCCATCACTTCTTGGCCAGCTTCAACGTTCATAAGAACGTAGTGAGCTTTGTGAAGTTTGTTGATTGGGTAAGCCATTTGACGGCGGCCCCAGTCTTCTAGACGGTGGATAGTACCACCAGCTTCAGTGATTGAACCAGTGTAACGCTCGATCATGCCAGCAACTTGCTCGCTTTGATCAGGGTGAACCATGAATACGATTTCATAATGACGCATTTGGTTGCTCCTTACGGATTATTAGCTTCCACGAAAGGCTCGGTCGTCCAAGGGAAGCAAGGAACTAAAGAAAAATGACCGAGTTTTAAGGACGGCAAATATTATAGAAAGAACCCGGTATTGGCAAGCGGTATTTGGCTAATAATGAAACAGTTTTTCTTTCGCCATCTAGCCATCTGTGATTCTGTCAATTTGTCACTCTAGGCCCTAAAAAGAAACGCCCACCAGCAAGTGGTGAGCGTTAATAAATTCATAGACTTAAAGTCGCTTTGTCTTTTTACTCAGCTTAACGCTATTGAGCTAAACGCTGACGTACCGCTTCGAACAGACAGATGCCCGATGCTACTGAAACGTTCAGGCTCGACACGCTACCTGCCATTGGGATCTTAATCAGATCATCACAGGTTTCACGCGTTAGACGACGCATACCGTCACCTTCAGCACCCATAACCACAGCAAGAGGGCCTGTTAACTTCGCTTGGTAGATATCATGCGTTGCTTCACCTGCGGTACCCACAAACCATACACCCTGTTCTTGCAGTGCACGCATTGTTCGAGCGAGGTTGGTTACACGTACTAGAGGAACGGTCTCAGCCGCACCACAAGCAACCTTGCTTACCGTTGCTGTTAGCGGCGAAGAGCGGTCTTTCGGTACGATAACAGCAGCAACACCCGCGGCATCCGCATTACGCAGACAAGCACCTAGGTTGTGAGGGTCTGTTACGCCGTCTAGAACCAACAGCAGAGGCTGTTCGTGCTGCGCAAGGATATCGTCTAGGTGAGTTTCATTAAGCTGCTTAGCAGGCTTCACCTTAGCAATAAGACCTTGGTGATTTGCACCCTGTGCTTTTTCATCAAGCGGCTTACGGCCCATTTGTTGAATCGACACACCAAATTGCTGCAGTTGATTCAGTAATGGAAGAAGACGATCGTCTTGACGACCTTTAAGCACGTACGCTTCAATAAAGCGCGCTGGATCTTTTTCTAGTACGGCTTTCACCGCGTGAATACCGTAAATAAATTCGTTACTCATTGTCTCTGGTTACTCTTATTGCTCAGAGATGAATGAGACATCAAACCCGATGCACCCACCCCTGTGTTGTTTATTTCGAGAGTATGCGTCTTGCGCCTGATACTCTCGCATTAAAGTCTTTTCGCGTTAAAGCCATGTCACATTAAACTAGCGCTGTGCTAAACCTAATTAGCAAAGCGCCTTATTAAGCTTAAGACTTATTAACCTTAAGACTTATCAGCCTTTGGCTTACGACTTGCGGTACGCTTTTTCTTAGCTCGAGCTTTAGCAGCACCAGTTTTATTCGCTGGCTTTTTCTTCTTAGCTGAACTTTCGCTACTTCCATCAGGTCGCTTAGTTGGTTCAACTAAAGGCGTTGCAGGTACACCCGGCTTATTGCTCTTCACCGCTGAACGCTTCTTGCTTTTCGCCTTTTTCATCGCTTCAGCAGCACGCTTCTTGGCTGTTTTACCTTTACCACGCGGCTGACGATCGGTGTCTTCTAAATCAAAGTCGATTTGACGAGTTTCTAAGTTAACCGCAGAAACCTTCACTTTAACCGAATCACCCAAGCGGTAGATATTACCTGAGCTTTCACCAACCAGACGCTGACCAACAGCATCAAATTGGTAGTAGTCATTCGCTAGCGCAGAAATATGTACCAGACCATCGATGTGCAGTTCAGTTAGACGCACAAAGAAACCGAAGCCAGTCACGTTGGCAATCACGCCATCCATCACTTCGCCAACATGGTCTTGCATGTATTCACATTTCAGCCAGTCGTTCACTTCACGCGTAGCATCATCAGCACGACGCTCAGTCATTGAACACTGTTCGCCGTAGAAGTCCATATCATCGAAAGTGTAGTGGTAACCACCGGTTGGCGTCCAACGCTCGCTGTTACGACCTTCTTCTTTCGCAATAAGGTACTTAATCGCACGGTGCAATAGCAAATCTGGGTAACGACGAATTGGCGAGGTAAAGTGAGCATAGCGCTTAAGAGCTAGACCAAAGTGACCCGCGTTGTCCGCGTTGTATACCGCTTGCTTCATTGAGCGCAGCAGCATAGTTTGGATTAATTCACGATCTTCACGTTCGTTAATCTGCTGCATCAGTTGTGCATAATCTACCGGAGATGGCGACAGGCCACCTTCCAGCGTTAAACCTAATTCACTTAAGAAACTCTTAAAGCCCATTAAGCGCTCTTCACCCGGAGTATCGTGAACACGGTACAGCGCAGGCTCTTTTGCTTTTTCTACGTAAGATGCCGATGCGATATTCGCAAGAATCATACATTCTTCGATGATCTTGTGTGCATCGTTACGGATTACTGGCTCAATACGGTCGATCTTACGATCCGCATTGAAGATAAACTTAGTTTCTACCGTTTCAAATTCAATCGCACCACGTTCGTCACGCGTTTTCTTAAGCACCTTATACATCTTATGAAGCTCTTCAAGATGTGGTACTTCTGGTTCGTAACGTTCACGTAACTCTTCATTGCCATCTAAGATCGCGCCTACTTTGTTATAAGTAAGACGAGCATGAGAATTCATGACTGCTTCATAGTGCTTGTAGCCTGACAGTTTACCTTTGTCTGAGATAGTCATCTCACACACCATACACAAACGGTCGACTTGAGGGTTCAATGAACACAAACCATTTGAAAGGACTTCTGGCAGCATTGGGACAACTTGTGACGGGAAGTATACCGAGTTACCACGGTTAATCGCTTCTTTGTCTAGCGCTGTCTCTGGGCGAACGTAGTAACTTACGTCAGCAATCGCTACCCACAGGCGCCAGCCGCCGCCTTTCTTCGCTTCACAGTAAACCGCATCATCGAAGTCACGCGCATCTTCACCATCGATAGTCACCAATGGCAATTTGCGTAGATCAACACGTCCTTCTTTTGCTTCTTCAGGAACATGTTCACCGAGGTTTACGATTTGCTTATCTACCGCTTCAGGCCACTCTTGCGGGATCTGGTGAGTACGGATCGCGATCTGCGTTTCCATACCCGGAGCCATATTCTCACCAAGAACTTCGGTCACTTTACCCATCATGTTACGAGAACGACCACCACGGTCCGTAATTTCAATCACAACCACATTACCCATTCGAGCACCGCCTTTATGCTCAGTTGGGATCTGGATGTCGTGACTGATACGCGAATCATCAGCAACCACATAAGAATGGCCGTACTCTAGGAAGAAGCGACCAACAAGTGGCGTTTTACGCTCTTCAAGCACACGAACCAAACGGCCTTCACGACGGCCACGCTTACTGTTGTCAGTAGGCTGAACCAATACGTAATCACCGTGCATGATAGTTTTCATCTGATGATGCGGCAGCACGATATCATTGTCTTTACCCACACTGCCGTCTGGGCGTACCCAACCATGACCGTCTTTATGACCAATCACAAAGCCTTTGATCAGTTCCATCTTCTCAGGCAATGCGTAACACTGACGACGGGTAAAGATAAGCTGTCCATCACGTTCCATTGCACGTAAACGACGACGCAGCCCTTCATATTGTTCCTCTCCAGCCAAACCCAAAGCTTCGAATAGATCGTTGCGGTTCATAGGAATATTCGCGTCTGTTAGAAACGAAATAATGAACTCACGGCTTGGTACTGGGTTTTCGTAATTTTTCGACTCTCGGTCGGCAAAAGGATCAACAGTGGTTGTCGCTGTCGTGTTTTCTGACATTGGTGTGTTTTTTGACATAGGCGGGCCTGCTTAAGCAAGGAAGGTATATTACCCCTAGTATATCTGATGCTAGAGGTAAGCTACAGATATGCTTTGGAAAAGCCTAAAATAACCTAAGATTGATACATATCTTCACTTTGTGAAACATCACTTCATAGACGCGGGCAATCATCAAAATTTCAAGCAAACGATAAAACAAACGTTTGCGCCATGAATGAAATACACTATTATCCACACACTTTACCAACACCTGTTCTGAGTATTGATATGAAACTAAAACGCACCCTATTGGCTTCAGCGATGGCAAGCCTAACTCTATTTCCATTTGCGAGTTCAGCAATGGAAAAAGCTGACCTGATGATAACCGATGCCATGGTTCTAACCATGAACCAAGAAAAAACGGTTTACGAGAGCGGCACTGTTGTGGTCAAAGACAACAAAATCATTGCGGTTGGCGATGCTTCACTAGAGAAGCAGTACCAAGCTAAACAAGTGCTAGACGTTGATGGCGATATCGTAATGCCAGGTCTCATCAATACTCATACTCACGTATCCATGACGGTTTTCCGTTCGTTGGCCGATGATGTGCCTGATCGCTTGCACCGCTACATCTTCCCACTTGAAGCTAAGTTAGTATCTCGCGATATGGTTCGTATAGGCGCTAACCTTGGTAACGTTGAAATGGTAAAAGGTGGCGTAACTACTTACGCTGATATGTACTACTTTGAAGACGAAGTCGCTAAAACTGTTGATAAAATTGGTATGCGCGCAGTATTAGGCGAAACAGTAATCAAATTCCCAGTGGCTGATGCAGCAAACGCGGAAGAAGGTATTAAATACGCATTGAACTTCATTGAAGAATATAAAGATCACCCGCGTATTACGCCTGCATTTGCTCCTCACGCCCCTTACACAAACACAACCGAAGTCCTTCAAAAAGTAGCAAAGCTTTCTCTAGAACTTGATGTTCCAGTAATGATTCACTTAGCTGAATCTCATCGTGAAGAAGAAAAAATTGCAAAACGAGCTGAAGGTTTATCTCCGGTTCAATACATGGACAGCATTGGTGCACTAAACAAAAACTTAGTTGGCGCACACATGATCCTAGTAGACGATCATGATATCGAGCTAGTGAAAAAATCAGATATGGGCGTAGCTCACAACATGAGTGCCAACATCAAGTCAGCAAAAGGCGTGTCACCTGCGCTTAAGATGTATGACGAAAATGTACGTATCGGTTTAGGTACTGATGGCCCAATGTCTGGTAACACATTGAGCACCATTGATGAGTTCAACCAAGTCGCTAAGGTTCACAAATTGGTGAATAAAGATCGTGCTGCAATGCCGCCGATCAAAGTGATCGACATGGCAACAATGGGCGCAGCAAAAGCACTACACATGGAAGATAAGATCGGCTCTCTTGAAGCAGGCAAGCTAGCCGACATCATAGTGATCGACACCAAGGCTCCAAACATGGTTCCTGTGTACAACCCATACTCTGCATTAGTTTACTCAGCTAACTCGGGGAACGTTCGTCACACCATCGTTGATGGCAAGATCATCATGCAAGATCGCGACATGCTAACGGTCGATGAAGATCAAATTCGCCAAGAAGCACTCGATTTCACCAAAGTCGTTCGTAAGACGGTAATTGAATCTGGTGAAGTTGTTCAGTAACGTCATCGAATGAAATAAACGGCTTTCCGTTCAGATCAAAAAAGGCCTCATAGGTATTTACCTATGAGGCCTTTTTATATCGATATCTTTCTCGATCAAGATAGATGGTTAACGAGTGCAGTCGTTAACCATCAACCTTAATTAATAATTGTAATTACCAGAACACGTCTCGACGTTTTGCTCGAGCGATAATGTTGTCTGGCATTCTCCGCTCCAAACCGCTTCGAAGCACAGTTATACGCTTATGTTGCCTTTGATCCGCTGTCACCGAGTTGTATAACCAGCGATAAGCATCTTCATAATCTAACGGGCTACCGTAATCACGTAGCAAGAGTTCCGCTAAGTGGATACTTGCACTTAAGTTACCCATCGAGGCGGCTTCACGTAAATACGGGATCGCACGCTCTTTGTCTTGTTGCACCAAGGTGCCAAGAGAATAATAACGTCCTAGCTGCTCTAGTGCCGCTGGTAAACCTTGATGTGCCGCGTTTTCCATATAGTAAAGGCCAAGCTCTACATCTTGCGGAACACACACACCCCAAGCCAACATATCACCGTATAAAAACTCATAAGAAGGCAAGCTAATACGCGTTGCACGAGCAACGATATCTTCAACTAACTGGCACTTATCAGCTTTCACTCGCTCTAGGTGTTGATTATTCTCAATTAAATTAATCAGTTCAGCTTCTGTATATATTGGAACGGGCTCTCCCACATCAGCCAAATCTGCATGACTCAAGGGTGAGCTCAGCGCCACTATCAATGAAGCTGCTACAATTCGTAGCTTCATACCTGCACTCTATTATCTGTCGTTAAAGCTATCTATTGAGGGCAGCAGACGATTTCTGCACGCACCAAAATAGGGTGAACTTCACTTTCCATGATATCTGTATCGGCAATAACCTTGACGGCTTTAGACAAAACTTGCCGCTAATGGGCAATATTTTGCCATATGGCGTTCAAAAGATCATCACGAGCGGCTTAGTTTTCAAATTGCAGGCATTAAAAAGCCGACTTAACAAAGTCGGCTTTTAGAAAACTATTTCATTATCAAAGTACTTTAATTACCTCAGTACGCTTCGTGCTGTGGTAATCACTCAACTGGGCATTATGCGCCGTATGGGTGAACCTTGATGATAGTTTCGTTACGATCTGGGCCAGTTGATACGATATCAATTGGAACGCCAGTTAGGTCTTCGATACGCTTGATGTAATCTAGAGCAGCTTGTGGAAGCGCGTCGATAGATTTAGCACCAAATGTGTTTTCAGACCAACCAGGCATTGTTTCGTAGATTGGCGTCGCTTCTTCGAATGACTCAGCAGCCATTGGAGAAACTTCTAGGATAGAACCATCTTTCATCTTGTAACCAGTACAGATTTTTAGTTCTTCTAGGCCATCTAGAACGTCTAGTTTAGTTAGACACATACCAGATAGAGAGTTGATTTGGATTGCACGACGCATAGCAACAGCATCGAACCAACCTGTACGACGTAGACGACCAGTAGTTGCGCCAAACTCGTGACCAACATCGCCTAGGTGCTTACCGACTGGATCTTGCTTCTCAAGGCCATCGTATAGCTCAGTTGGGAATGGACCTGAACCAACACGAGTACAGTAAGCCTTAGTAATACCAAGGATGTAACCGATGTGACGAGGACCGAAACCAGAACCTGCAGCAACACCACCAGCAGTCGTGTTAGAAGACGTTACGTATGGGTAAGTACCGTGGTCGATATCTAGTAGCGTACCTTGAGCACCTTCAAACATGATCTTGTCGCCGCGCTTACGTGCTGCGTCTAGTTCGTCAGTTACGTCGATAACCATCGCAGTTAACATGTCTGCGTAGCTCATCGCTTGCTCAAGTACTTCTTCGTAGCTTACTGTTTCAGCTTTGTAGAAGTGCTCTAGTTGGAAGTTGTGGAATTCCATAACTTCTTTTAGCTTCTCAGCAAATGCTTCTTTATCGAAAAGGTCGCCAACGCGTAGACCGCGACGAGCAACTTTATCTTCGTAAGCAGGACCGATACCACGACCTGTTGTACCGATAGCTTTCGCGCCACGAGCGATTTCACGCGCGTTGTCGATAGCAATATGGTACGGAAGAATTAGAGGACAAGCTTCAGAGATGAAAAGACGCTCACGCACTGGGATACCGCGTTCTTCAAGAGGCTTCATCTCTTTAAGAAGTGCGTCAGGCGATAATACAACACCGTTACCAATAACACATTTAACGTTATTGCGTAGGATGCCTGATGGAATTAAGTGAAGAACGGTTTTTTCACCGTCAATTACAAGTGTGTGACCTGCATTGTGACCGCCTTGGTAGCGAACCACGTATTTTGCATCTTCAGTTAAAAGGTCAACGATTTTACCTTTACCTTCATCACCCCATTGGGTGCCTAGAACGACTACGTTATTTCCCATCTTTCCAATTTCTGTTGCTAATTAAAAATGGATTCTAGCACTGAATCACACTTCTTGCAGTCACTTTTTGTTCATAAACGTTAACGCTGTACAAAAATAAACCAGCGATAACTGAGGGCGAATGTGTAAAGATGCTGATATCATTGCATTTTATAGACAAAAGGCAGAACCATGTCTCAATCAATTTGGCTCGCTATTGGGCTCGTTCTTATCGCTGAAGGGCTCGGCCCCTTGATTGCACCTAATGGCTGGAGAAACATGGTCGCGCAACTGAGCGAGCAACCAGACACCCAACTGCGCCGTATTGGCGGTTGTCTTGTGGTGGCTGGTGCCGTTATCGCTTTCATGACCTACCGTTAGGTTTTCTCAAAGTACGGAGCTGTCACTACGACTTCCCTCGAAGATTCAATGGTCAATCTTCAATCTTCAATCTTCAATCTTCAACGAATAGAAAACAAAAAGGCTCCCATTATGGGAGCCTTTTGATTTTTAGTTACTTCGCTAATTTAATGAATTAACGAATCAGCTTATTTTGCTGGAGCACCGCTTGCTTGATTCATGTATTGGAAGAAGTCAGTCTTCGGATCCAGTACTAGAATGTCGCTCTTATCGCTAAATGATGTCTCATAAGCTTGCAGTGAACGCATGAAGCCATAGAACTCAGGGTCTTTGCTAAATGCATCAGAGTAGATCTTCGCTGCTTCCGCATCAGCATCACCACGAGTCACTCGAGCAGTACGGTCAGCTTCAGCAAGAACAGTCGCGACTTCTAGCTCAGCTTGAGCACGGATAACTTCTGCTTTCTCACGACCTTGTGAACGGTGTCTACGAGCAACCGACTCACGTTCTGCACGCATACGGCGGTAGATAGATTCACTGATTTCGTCAGGAAGGTTAATCTTCTTCATTCGGAAATCAACAACTTCAACACCTAAATCAGCCATCGCACTTTCTGCCGTTCCAGACAAAACGTTTTCCATGATCTTATCGCGTTCGCCATCAACTTCTAGTGCTTCTGCAGCCGCTACCGTTGTGACAACTTCGCTATCAGCAGAGTCTGGCAGGATGTCCTTATTACGAGGGCCTGATACGATCTGCTTAATTTCACGAGAACCAATTTCAGAACGAAGAACATCTGTCACTTTACGCTCAAGAAGTGCTTCTGCCGTCATGATATTGCCGCCGCCGGTACTCAGATAAAAACGTCCAAAATCAGCAATACGCCATTTTGCGTAGGTATCAATTAGAACGTCTTTTTTCTCTGATGTTACGAAACGGTCAGAACGACCATCCATTGTTTGAATACGAGCATCAAGTACTTTTACGCGATCAAACATCGGCAGTTTAAAGTGCAAGCCTGGTTCATAGATTCGTGATACGCCGTTGTCATCGAGAACTCGACCAAAACGAATTACCATGCCACGTTCGCCTTCTTGAATCACAAATAGTGACATCAATAGAAGGGCAATCGTCACAACTAATACAGGGATCATTAATTTACGCATTATTAGTATCTCCCTTGGCGTGAACTGTCTGAACGAGTTTGAGTGCTAGACTTTGGATCCGCTTGAGTTTCTAACTCAATTTGATCGTAAGTTGATGATGCTTTTGCAGGGCGAGTACCCGACTGAGAACCACCTTGTGCGCCTAGCTTATCAATTGGTAGGTATAGCAAGTTACCGCTTGATTCAGAATCAATCAGGACTTTCGATGTGCTTGAGTACACTTTTTCCATTGTATCAAGGTACATACGGTTACGTGTTACTTCAGGAGCGGCTTGGTATTCAGGTAGCAGTTTCTCGAACTGAGCTACTTGACCTAGAGCACCATTAACTGTGCGCTCTGAGTAACCCACCGCTTCTTTCTTCAAACGCTCAGCACGACCTGTTGCTTTTGGAAGAATGTCATTTCGGTAAGCTTCAGCTTCACGCTCGAAACGCTCTTCATCCTCACGGGCCGCGATAGCATCATCAAATGCATCTTTCACTTGCTCAGGTGGACGTGCTGACTGGAAGTTCACGTCGACAATCAGAATACCCATGTCGTAGCTATCAATAATACGGTTCAACGTTTCTTGAGTGCTTTGACGAATCTGCTGACGACCACTTGTCAAGATACTATCCATTAGTGAGTCACCAATTACCGCACGAAGCGCAGAATCGGTTGCTTGGCGTAAACTGTCGTCTGCATTCGTTACACGATACAAGTATTTGTATGGGTCAGAAACACGGTATTGAACACCCATTTCAACGGTCACAACGTTTTCATCTTTCGTTAGCATGGTGCCAGCAGCACGTAGAGAACGAATCGCTTGAACGTTTACCAGTTGCTCATCTTTGATTTCATCGATAAAGCGTGGGTGCCAGTTAAGACCAGGTTCCTCGATACGGTCGAACTGACCCAGTCGAAGTACTACTGCTCTTTCTGCTTCGCCAACGGTATAGAAACCAGCGAAGAACCAGATAGCAATCGCAATGACAGCAATGACACCAAAGCCAATCGCACCGCCACCACCAATAGATGGCCCGTTACCGTTGCCACCTTTTTTACCAAACTTGCCACCTAACTTTTGACTTAGTTTACTAAACACTTCGTCTAAGTCTGGCGGTCCTTGATCTCGGCCGCCGCGATTATTGTTCTTACCCCAAGGGTCGTTATCGCGGCCGTTATTATCGCCGTTGTTGTTATTTCCAGGCTCATTCCACGCCATTAGAAAGCTCCATCATTTGATATGACGTTATACTGTAGCAGTCTCTTTGGTAACGATAAAGCCACCTAAGAGCGCCCCTTCTCTTTTTTCAAGTTTAGACCAATCTATTTGTTGCATTCGGATATCTATCAACAAGTTACCATTTTCATCATACTCTTCTTGTTGAATACATTTCATCTCAAAGAATAAGCTACGAATACGGCCCTGATGTTGATGTGGAATACACAACCGGAATTGAACCATTTGACTTGCTAAACGCTCAGTTAAAGCTTCAAACAGCAGTTCAATGCCTTCTCCTTCCATTGCAGAAACCCAAACAGCGCGAGGTGCGCCCTCTTCGTCTCTTTCAATTCGAGGTTTTTGGTCTTCCATGCAGTCAATTTTGTTCATGACTACAAGGGTTGGCACTTCATGAGCATCGATTTCTTCTAATACTTCATGAACAGCCTGAATGTTCTCACGAAAGCGGTCATCACTGGCATCAACAACATGTAACAAAATGTCAGCTTCCTGCGTCTCTTGTAACGTAGCCTTGAACGCAGCGACCAAGTCGTGTGGTAGATGACGGATAAAACCTACGGTATCAGCGAGAATTGCAGGCCCTACATCTGCCAAATCAATCTTACGTAGTGTTGGGTCTAAGGTTGCAAACAGTTGGTCTGCCGCATAAACACCAGCACTTGTGATGCGATTGAAAAGTGTTGATTTCCCCGCGTTGGTATAACCAACCAAAGAAATTGTTGGGATTTCAGCTCGATTACGAGCACGTCGTCCTTGTTCACGCTGCTTAGCGACTTTCGCTAAACGACGTAATATTGCCTTTATACGGTCACGCAACAAACGTCGATCGGTTTCCAGTTGAGTTTCACCTGGACCACGAAGACCAATACCACCTTTCTGCCTTTCAAGGTGAGTCCAACCACGAATCAATCGAGTAGAGATATGACGAAGCTGAGCGAGCTCAACTTGTAGCTTACCTTCATGAGTTCGCGCACGTTGTGCAAAGATATCTAAGATCAAACCCGTGCGATCTATCACACGACATTTACACAATTGCTCGAGGTTTCGCTCTTGGGCAGGAGAGAGGGAGTGGTTAAAAATCACAATTTCAGCACCGGTTAGCTGAACAGCTTGTGCGATTTCTAGGGCTTTACCTTCTCCAACGTAGTATTTAGGGAGTGGGGATTGTCGGCTACCAGTAATCACTTGTAGCGTTTCTACCCCCGCTGAGGAGACCAGCATTTCACATTCGCTCAGGTCTTCCCATTCTCCCTCTTGCGTGAAGTTGATATGAACAAGTACGGCTCGCTCGCCGGATTCATAACGGTCAAACAAGCAACCAACTCCTTATTACAGCGCAAGCTGTATCAATTGAACGATTAATCTTCAGTCTTCTCAGGACGATCAGATGGCGCGCGTTGTTGCTCGCCGCTGTGGTGACTCACTGCACGAGCAGGAACCACAGTAGAAATCGCATGCTTGTAAACCATTTGGTTTACTGTGTTCTTCAATAAGATCACGAATTGATCGAAAGACTCGATCTGACCTTGCAGCTTGATGCCGTTAACAAGATAGATAGAGACTGGAATGCGCTCACGACGGAGTGCATTTAGGAATGGGTCTTGTAGCGATTGCCCCTTAGCCATTTTATTTTCCTTATTTATATTTTGTTGTAATTATTTAGCTAGTGGTGCACAAAAAGGTGCGGCCTTTGCATCTGAGCTAAACGAATAAAAAAACTCCGTTGTTATTGAAAGGCTGTGATTTTTAAAAGCCTCAACAACTGATCCTTTCCAGAGTATATTCACGCAAAAGCGATCACATTATACACAGCAATACTAATCAGATGCTATTGCATCTGAAAGAGTTTCTAACGCCTGTTCAATGTTTTCGCTATCCAACCAAGTTAAATCATCCCAACTGCGTAACCAGGTGATTTGTCGCTTGGCCAATTGACGGGTTGCGCAGACACCACGGAAAACCGCTTCGTCTAAATCGCAATTCCCATCTAAATAATCCCACATCTGCCTATAACCAACGCATCGGATCGATGGCAGTTCAGGGTGAAGATCCTCTCTGGCGTACAACGCTTTCATTTCATCTTCAAATCCCGCTTCTATCATCTTCTCGAAACGCAGCTCAATGCGGCGATGGAGTTCTTTCCTTTCCTTGGGAGCTATTGCAAATTGTTTTACACGAAATGGCAGGCTATCGCCTTTCGTTTGAGTTAGCTCTGTTAATGTTTTACCCGAAATTCGATAAACTTCCAATGCCCTTGAAAGCCTTTGTGGATCATTTGGGTGTATTCTTTCAGCGGATACGGGATCTATCTCTCTTAATTGATCATGCAATGCCTGCCAACCCTGTTCAATAGACTCCGCTTCAATCTGCTTACGAATCTCTTGATCCGCGGCGGGTAGTGGCGATAAACCTTCCAACAATGCCTTGTAGTAAAGCATTGTGCCACCAACAAGTAGCGGGATTTTACCTTCCGCTACAATCTTATTCATTTCACTGATCGCATCACGACGAAAGTCAGCCGCAGAATACGCTTCGCTTGGATCGAGAATATCAATCAAGCGATGAGGCGCGAGCGCGAGCTCTCCTGCATCCGGCTTAGCAGTACCAATATCCATGTCTTTGTAGATTAGCGCCGAATCGACACTGATGATCTCTACCGGGTATTTCTGACGCAAGCGGATAGCTAAATCTGTTTTTCCTGATGCCGTTGGGCCCATTAAAAACAACGCTAAAGGTAATTTTTCAGTCATGATATTTTGTATTTATTTCTCTGTTAGAGCACTTAATTAAAAGGCTTCATGTCGCGATACTCTTGTCTACTAAGAAAAGCCTCATCGCAACAGTTAAATCGTAAACAGCCGAAGCCGTAAATAAGCTTAATTTATCTAAAACTCAGCTGTGAAAATTCACCTGCAAACTAAGCCATAAAAGCAGCGATGGTTGCAGAAAAGTCGATAGGATTAACAAATTCGGGATCATCTAATGGAAGTAGACCATGCCAAAGTTGCTCAAGTTCCCCAACTAGTTGAACCGCTTCAGATAAAGTGTAGTCGTTTTTTACTTGTGCTGTCTGAATCCCGATCCAGTTAACCAGTAATGGTAACGTATCGCTAGAAAAGCTATGGCCTTGAGTTTCCGAGGCCTGAGCGTTTATTGAAGCCGCGTAAGATAACAGATCTGGGATCAAAATTTGTAAGTTTTGCTGCCTCAAAGGAGAAGGCACTCCCATCACCATTATCGCTTCGTTATTCCTAGCTTTAAGCTCGATACCAAGCACAGACAGTATTGGACTTAGCGCCTTAGCGACATCGACTAAATCAGCGCCTAATTTGATGGATAAAGGCACTAATAATGGTTGGCTCTTTAACGCGCCATCACGCGTATCAAGCTGACCAACAACACGCAATAACTCAGCCTTAGCCAAAGAAACCAACACACTGCCGTTCTTGTTTCCCATTACCAAATATTGGCGTTCCACTACCGAGACTGCTTTGCCTAAGTCCGTCACAGGTGCTCTTGGCTTTAAATGAACAGGGTTCTGTTGAGCAGGCTTAGCTTCTTTATTTTCTATGCTGTCTATATTTTCTAAGTTGTCTCTGGTTTCTACGGGTGCCACATGGTCGTGAGGTGAGGATGGTTCTACAACTTGGTCATCAAAACTTGGCGTTTTCAGAAGCTCTTTATAGGCCTTCACTTCTCGCTTAGATGGAGCAGGTTCACCATGATGTTGGTGCGGCTCCTTTTCTTTTTTAAGTTCAGGTCGAGACTCTATCCACTCTTGGCGAGGCGAACCGGTAAAACTGGTTTCGCGATCCGACGAGCCTCTGCTAGACGATGAACCTCGGTTAGCTGGTGAGCTATAACGCTGCCCACCATCATTAATGCTGTGCTGATGTTGATCGTAAGCGTGCTCAGAGTCTGCTTTTCTTGGGTAGGCTGGCGTTTGCTCAATAGCATGTCGCACCCTTTCCGAAACTTGGCTTTGATCCGCGCTACTAGGTAGCGTGTTTTCAGGTTCAGCGAAACTTGCAACACCATCAACTTCAGGCACCGAATCATCTTGCTGATAACTTGGCGCTTCTGATTGATGGAAAGCAGATTGATTCACAGGCGCCGCATCGATTTGCTTACTCTGTGCTAAGCCATCACTCAAGGCTTGGTAGATGAAGTCGTGTACAAGGCGGGCTTGATGAAAACGCACTTCATGTTTTGCAGGATGAACATTCACGTCCACCTGATGCGGGTCTAGCTCAATGAACAACACATACGTCGCGAATTGGTCGGGGCGCAAGCTAGTTTCGTAGCTTTGACGAATCGCATGATTGATCAGCTTGTCACGCATCATACGACCATTCACATAACAGTATTGCAGATCGCTTTGTTGTCTTGCTCCTTCAGGCGTGGTGATCCAGCCATGAAGTTTTAAGCCTTGATGCTCAAGTTCGATCTTAAGCATATGGCGAACAAAAGGATTGCCACATACAGCTGCGATGCGCTTTTCGGCTTGAACTTGTGTTTTTGCAGCGCGGTACTGACGAATCATTTTACCGTTATGACGAAGGTTAATCGTCACATCAAAACGGCTCAATGCAATGCGTTTAAGCAGCTCATCGATATGCGTGAATTCAGTTTTCTCGGTGCGTAAGAATTTACGTCGTGCCGGAGTATTGAAGAACAGATCCAATACCTCAACCGAGGTGCCAATGGGATGCGCTGCTGGCTGCAGTTTCACCTGCATATCACGACCTTCACTATGTGCAGCCCAAGCTTGATCCTGAGTCGTAGGACGTGAAGTCATAGTTAGGCGGGCAACAGAGCTAATACTCGCCAGTGCTTCACCTCGGAAACCTAGGCTGACGATCGCTTCAAGGTCATCAAGAGTATGAATTTTAGAGGTAGCATGACGGCTTAATGCCAAGGCAAGCTCATCTTTAACAATGCCCTTGCCGTTGTCACGAACGCGGATCATCTTAGCGCCACCTTTCTCGATATCGATATCGATACGTGTCGCACCAGAATCCAAACTGTTCTCAACCAACTCTTTCACAACAGAAGCAGGTCTTTCTACCACTTCACCCGCTGCGATTTGGTTAGCTAGCCGAGCTGGCAGTATTTTGATCGTCATATGTATAGCTACCTTACTGCCATTTATAGAAGCACTTCTCGCGTTTGAGATTGCTTCTATGTTCTAAACATTACTTCAACATTAGCCAACTATTTGTGCGGAATAATCAGCACTTGGCCAATGGCCAACTCATCGGAACGTAGTTTGTTTGCTTGACGGATACTGTTGACGCTCACACCATATTTCGAAGCAATCTTGCCAAGATAATCGCCTCTTGCGACTTTATGTTTACGTAGAGGTATATCTTTTACTTCAACCGTAATACGTAACTTTTGGCCTACTCTCACGGTTTCTGATTTCAAGCGGTTCTCACGTTTAATGCTTGCTACCGATACTTTGTAACGGCTAGCTATCTTGCCTAAGTACTCTCCAGACTTAACCGTGTGTGTCACCGTTTTACGGCTTGTTGTGGTAGCCGCTTGTGAACCCGAGCTTGGAATTTTTAGAATTTGCCCTACCGCTAAGCTCGTCGACTTCAAACCATTCAACTTCACTAATGCTTGTGTAGACGTGCCGTACCTCTTCGCAATCACAGACAATGATTCACCACGCTGTACTTTGTGCTGACTGGTAGAGTTAGAAGATGCCGCCGCGTTAGAAATAACAATCCCTTCTGGTGGATTCGCTTTCAAATATTTAACGACCGCTTTGGTCACAGCTCGCGCAAGTTTGTCTTGATGCGAACGTTGGAAAAGAAGCTTCTCTTCGGTCGGATTCGAAATAAAGCCCGTTTCTACAAGTACCGATGGAATTTGTGGTGAACGTAACACTGCCAAGCTGGTGTTAATCGGCTTACTGTTATGCAGTTTTGCGACCTTACCCATTTCAGAGAGAATGGTCGTTGCCAGTTTGTAGCCCTCTTTTTGAGAGTGGCTAAACTGCAAATCAAGCAGGGTTTGGTTGACGTTTTTATCTGCAATATTGCCAGTAAACGCAGCACCGCTGCCGCCCAGCAATTCTGACTGCTTCTCTTTGTTCTCAATCCAACGGGAAATCTCAGTATTTGCCCGTCGAGTATTCAACACGAACACCGAGCCACCTCTTGGTTGAGGCGTCGTAAAGGCATCGGCATGAATAGAGATCAAGAGGTGTGCTTCGTTCTCACGAGCAATTGCAACACGTCTGTTCAAGTTTACAAAGTAATCAGCATTACGTGTTAACCGCGTTTTGATTCCCGGAACTGCATTCAACTGCGCAGCGATCTTTTTCGAAATACTAAGAGTCGCATTCTTCTCATATTTACGAGATGGGCCAATGGAACCAGGATCTTCACCACCGTGGCCTGGGTCAATCACAATCAGAACATCACGCTGACGCTTAACTTGATTGAGGTTCTTACTCACTGTTGGCTTACTCGGCGTTGATGTTGCTTTGCCTTTACTTAGCGCACCATGAGGCAAATCGATCACCAAGCGATGTCCGTACTGACCACCAGGAGTCGGACTGAGTTTAAACAACTCTGCTTTAGACGACTTCTTTAACTCAAAAACCAAGCGATACGTGTTTTTGTCTGGCGGTGAGCTTTTACGAATCTTAGATAGAACGGGGCTGTCTTTCACCACGACCGGTAACTTAGTTGCAAGGTTGGTCTTTTTTAAATCAACAACCAAGCGACTCGGGCTACTCAGGGTGAAATAGCTGAAATCCGCTTCTGATTTTAAATCGATAACCACACGAGTTTCTTCTGGAGAAGGCCAAACCCTTAAACTCTTTAGTGAGTTTGCAGAAACAAGTGAAGAAAACAATATAGAAAAAACAGCAGCCAACATAGCTACTGCTGAAATAAGGCGTCTAGAAATCAACATAACTCCAACTGACTAAGTAAGCGCTGTCCGTATTCACTGTTAGCGGTTAAAGAAACAATGCGGTGATCGTCTTGGTAACGAATATCAATATCCAAATCAGCTTCTGGTAGCATTCCATAACCTTTCTCTGGCCATTCAACCAAACAGATAGCATCTGGCGTGAAGTAGTCACGAATCCCCATAAACTCTAATTCTTCAGGATCGGCTAGGCGATAAAGATCAAAATGGTACACCTGCCAATCGGCAAGTTGATAAGGTTCAACTAGAGTATACGTTGGGCTCTTTACATTTCCTTGATGGCCAAGTGCTTTTACAAAACCACGACTGAAGGTCGTTTTACCTGCGCCAAGATCACCATGCAGATAAATAGTTGTCTGCTGTGAGCAAAGATTAGAAAGCTCCGTTCCTAATTGAATCGTTGCTTGTTCATCTTTCAAAGTAAATTGTTTCGTGCTCATGAATACGTTCTCTAAAAATCGATCGTTGACTATATAAAAATCAAAAGAACAAGAATAGTAAACCGTGATGCTTTTGGGAGACAAGCACTCAAGTGTAAGTTCTATGAAAAATACTGATCAAAACACGTCTGTTCTGGTCAATACCACTAAGATCCGTTAAGATCCGCCCCCATTTTTGCCGAACCTAATTTTAATTAGCCTTATCTCTAATTGTAAAACAGAGAAAATAAGAATTAAGAATGAAGCCATGAATCTAGACCATCTTGCTGAAAAAATTAAAATCTGGGGAAAAGAACTCGGCTTTCAAAAAGTTGGCATCTGCGATGTTGATTTAAGTGAACATGAAGCCCCTCTTCAAGCATGGCTAGATGCTGGCAACCACGGCGAAATGGATTGGATGGCTCGACATGGGATGATGCGTGCTCGTCCCAATGAACTTCACCCAGGCACCATTCGAGTGATCAGCGCCCGAATGAACTATCTACCACCAGAAGCTCAGTTTGCCTCTAACCTAAGCGATACCACTCAAGGTTATATCAGCCGTTATTCTTTAGGCCGCGATTATCACAAATTGTTCCGCAACCAGTTGAAAAAGCTGGGACAAAGAATCGAGAAGGAAGTCGAAGGTTTAGACTCACGTCCTTTCGTAGATTCAGCGCCCATCTTGGAACGACCGCTCGCTCAAAAAGCAGGGTTGGGCTGGACAGGTAAACACTCATTAATTCTTGATAAAGACGCTGGCTCTTGGTTCTTCCTAGGAGAATTGTTAGTTAACATACCTCTTCCAACAGATGAACCCAGTGTCGATGAGTGCGGCAAATGCACCGCATGTATCACCTCTTGTCCAACTGGCGCCATTATTGCTGATGGCGTAGTGGATGCTCGAAAATGTATCTCGTACTTAACCATTGAATATGATGGTGTGATCCCGGAAGAGTATAGAGACGCAATTGGTAATCGTATTTACGGTTGCGATGACTGTCAGTTAGTTTGCCCGTGGAACCGCCATGCCGAACTCACTGAGCAAACAGACTTCCACCGCAGAGAAGACTTCCGAGAGGCAGACCTTGTTTCACTTTCAAGTTGGGATGAAGCGACCTTCCTAAAGAAGATGGAAGGCTCAGCGATAAGACGTATTGGACACACCCAATGGTTACGCAATATTTTTGTTGCTATGGGCAATGCGCCATTTCAACAACGCATTGTTGAAACACTGGAATCTCATCGAGGCAACAACGAAATGCTGGATGTGCACATTGAGTGGGCTTTAAATAAACAACTACAACAGTTACCCAATGCTAGCAGCATGCAAGAAGATAGCTCTACGCAGAAAAATAGCTGTGTGCAAAAAAATAGCAGCAAAATCCTCACCAAAAAGCACAGGCTAATACGCATCGTTGAGAAAGGGCTACCAAGAGACGCCTAGCCCCTTAGCCATCAACGATTGGCAGGTCAACCCACACCAACAACCCACCATACAACACAACTCGTTGCACATAATTTTCGAACAATGTTTGACCTTGTTCTCAATTCTAACAATGTGGAAAAAATTCAGAACTCTCGTAAACTTCCGACACCCACGTAAAGTTAAACACAGTACCGATAAATGATTAAGATCAAAAAACAACAAGTTAACGATCTTTTATCAAATTCAAGGTAAGCATTCAACCTGATAAAAAACAATGAGTTACGATCGGAACAATTCAGCTAATATACTGAAAAAAAGAAAGATCTTTTAGAGAAATGTAAAGAATTAGGTCTGAAATAACTTTATCAACCAAGTTATCCACACTTGATACTTTGTGGATAAGTCTGTTTATAGATATGAAAAACCTCAAGTATCTGCTTCAGAGACCTGATGTTTACTAGCATTCTTGTTGCTAACAAAAATTTAAGACAAAAAAATATCCACCATAATGGAGGATTATTTGCTTTTTGGGGGGATTATGCTTCGCAGCATTAAAGAAAGAGCGTGACCGGTAAGGTCGTCTTTAAACACTGTGGCTTAAAGAGTTTTGTTTACCATGAAAAGTAAACTGGAGCGATACATCGGGTTCGAACCGATGACCTCAACCTTGGCAAGGTTGCGCT
>NZ_JBFSRZ010000054.1:0-33191 GCF_041466065.1 Vibrio sp. 10N.239.312.C11 | reverse complement strand
TCCCAGCCAAATATCCGTTCAGGTTCAAGCAATAATGCTTATCCGAACGGCATTACTCAAATAAGAGGGCGTTATTTTTATTCGTTTTAAACCAAAACAAACATGTCAACAGTGTTGAATAAATCTATTAACTACTGACGCCACCATAACGTATGACCATCATCTCAACATGACTATCATAGGTTGCGCACCTTTGGTTGTGGGGATAATAGATTCCCTTCATTACTTCATGGCTGTTTTAGAAAAGTTTTCCCCAAATTGAAAAGATGTTTAATGATTTCGATTATTCCAATAATACTGGAATAGAAATGCGTACACTTCCTTCGCGTTATGGTTATGACGGAACTGTTTTATCTCAAAAGGTCATTCCTTTTCCGAACTTGTTTACTGGCGCACATTACTTCCCCTCAATTTATGAATACTTACCCGTAGAGTCTTTGAAAGCGGCAAGTGCTGTAGTTCAAGAGAATATCAAAATAATATATAGTAAATTTGCAAATTGTAGTGAGGTTGTAATGAATGTAATGCTATTTAGTAACGGTAAGTTACCAGGTGACACATCACTTTTGGAGTATGGTAAAGAGTGGATTCGTCCAATGATGGAAAAGACTCAGCCTAAAAAAATGTTGTTTATTCCATTCGCAATGATTCGAGGGCAATACTCGGATCGCACGCAGCAATTACAGCAAGTGTTCGATGAATATGATTGCGAAGTGGTGAGTATTCATGAAGCCGAAGACCCAGTGCAAGCCTTGAAAGAGGTTGATGGTATCATCATTAGTGGCGGTAATACGTGGGTACTTAACCGTATGCTTCACGACCTAGGCTTGGTAACACCGATGCGTGATGCTGTGATCAACAAAGGTAAGCTGTTTATTGGTTGGAGTGCGGGAACAAATGTCGCAACCCCAACGATCCGTACTACTAATGATATGCCAATTGTCAGTGCTGCTATCTTGCCTGCGCTTAATTTTGTGCCATTTCAGATTAACCCTCACTATATAGAAGCATCCATTTCTGGGCATATGGGCGAAACACGTGATGAACGTATTGAAGAGTTCTTGTGCATGAACCCAAGTGAAGTCGTTGTTGGTATCCCTGAAGGGACGATGCTGCAAGTGTGTGAAGGAAAATTAACGTATCACACCGCGACAGGCAAGCCAATGAAGCTCTTTAAGCATGGTCAACTTGCTGAAACGTTCACGGCGGACAGCGATCTTGCATTCTTGATGGACATCGGTTGCTAGGTAACGAATAGAGACAGGCTACTGCCTCTTAATAGGGGTTGGCTATGTACGCAATTGCAATGGGTTAAACCAAGCCCCAATCTTGATCATCCAAGGTTGGGGTTTTTAATACGTAATATACACATCAAGTGTAAGTTGAGAACTTATTGAACATCGTCTTCGAAAATAAGTATTGTTAGTTTTATTGGTGGCAAAGCGACGTGTGTGTTTATGATCTGATATCAAGTTTTAGGTGTTTAGTTCTTCTAAAGTAGTCGAAATTCGTTACTATGTTACCAGTAACATTAATCGTAACCATGATGCTGTCAGTATGCTAAGTAAGAAAAAACGTCCCACATTACAAGATGTTGCCAACCTAGTTGGTGTCACCAAAATGACCGTCAGTCGCTGTCTAAGAGACTCTTCACAGGTATCAGAAGCACTGCGAGATAAGATCAGCGCTGCAGTCGACGAGTTAGGTTACATCCCTAATCGTGCGCCAGACATTCTTTCTAACGCAAAAAGCAATGCTATCGGTGTTCTTGTTCCCTCGTTAACTAACCAAGTTTTCGCCGAAGTTATCCGTGGCATTGAACAAGTCACCGCGCCTGCAGGCTACCAAACCATGATTGCCCACTATGGCTATAGCGCAGAACTGGAAGAGCAAAGCATCGCTTCACTGCTTTCTTACAACGTTGACGCGATTATCCTGTCAGAAAATGTGCACACAGATAGAGCGCGTAAAATGCTGCAGACTGTTTCTATCCCTGTGATTGAAATTATGGATTCGGTGTCTCCCCGTATTGAACAAGCAGTGGGCTTTGATAACTTTGAAGCGGCTAGAGCGATGACTAAAACCATGCTCGATCGAGGGCGTACCAATATCGCTTATTTGGCTGCTCGAATGGATGAACGTACTCGCTTGAAAATGGCGGGATATGAGCATGCGATGCAAGAAGCCGATAAAACGCCAGTAACGCTGCAAACGGAAGACGCGTCCTCGTTTACTTTAGGCGCAAAACTGATTGGTGAGTTACTTGATAAGCACCCTGAAGTGAATGGTATTTTCTGTACCAACGATGATTTAGCGATTGGTGCTTTTTACGAATGCGTACGACGTGGTATTCAAGTTCCCGAGAAGATGGCGATTGCGGGTTTCCACGGACACGACATCACAGTGGCGATGACGCCGCGTTTAGCGACTGTAGTAACACCAAGGGAGCAGATCGGTAAAGTCGCTGCACAGCAAGTTGTAGCGCGTCTACAAGGCAACAAAGAATGGGTGGCGAAGCTAGATCTTGGCTACGAGATTGAAGTGGGTGAGAGTATCTAATTTTACATGTCAGCTTTGATCTTCATCGGGCTCAAACTAAAACGCCCTTAACGAGACGAACTTCGCTAAGGGCGTTTTTTATTTATCTGGCAAAAGATGTATGTAGTAACAGACTTAACCCGCTAAAGCTTGAGCATCTTGTTGCTTCAACACTTTGTGGCCGTCTTCAGTGACGCCACGCTTCCAATAACTGCTGATGTAGATGTTCTCTTTCGCGACTTCTTTTTCGTTTCGGAAGTATTGTCTCAGCTCGCGCATGCTTTCAAATTCACACGCTGTCCAAATCGAAACCTGACCGTCTAACCATTCTGAATTGCGAACCGTTTGTGAAAGTGTTTCTTCAGTTTCATCTTCAATTAACCAAGTGACTTTTATACCTTGAGGTGCTTCAAGCGTTTGTTTATCTGCTGCTGAATTGATCTGGATGATGGCGTGCCCTACGGCGTGCTCTGGAAGCGATTTTACTTTTGCAGAAAGCGCAGGTAGGGATGTCATATCTGCAACTAAGAAGAACCAGTCTGACTCTAGGTTAAGTCCTTGAATTAAACCTGGGCCAGCCACTGAAACTGTGTCACCCACTTTCGCGTTCATTGCCCACCTTGCTGCAAAACCACACTGCAAATCTGTAGTGATGTGGCGAACGAAATCAACCTCAATAAACTTCTCTGAAGGGTTGTACTGACGAATGGTGTAAGTGCGCATGGTTGGGCGCTCACCTTCGTTCAGTTGGCTCAAATCAGTGGTGCCGAGTGGCGAGAACAAAAGCTTGATGTAGCCGCCGGCACATTCGGTTGGATACTTACTTAATCCTTCACCGCTAAGCGTTATACGCTGCATGTTCGGTGTAATGGTTGAGGTTTGAGTAACAGTTAATGTGATAGGGCTAGGCTTGCTCATATAAGGCTCTCTTAGGTTTTGATTCCGACATCATAATCCTGAACTAAAAAACACTCAATACTAATAGTTATCATTTACTTTGATTTACACAGCGCAACGTAACTTGAATCACCAATCTATTTACCCTGGCATCCATACCGACAAAAAAGCCCTTTAGAAAACTAGAGGGCTTGAAGTGTTATAGCTATTTAACGTGAGCAGAATTAGCTGTTTGCTTGCTCTAGTTCAATCGTCTCATCTGCGGCTTTCGCTGCGTCTAGCATCTTACGAATAATGAACGATGCTGCCATTGCGATACCCACCATTACAACCGCTAGAACAGTCAGCATTTGGAAGTAATCACCGTAAACCGTTTGAACGATCTCTTGTGTGATCTCTTGGCCTTTCTCAAGTGCAATAGACGTTGAGAATACGGCACCAACAATACCTGACATTGCGATTGCTACAGAGAATAAGCTTACTGAGAAGTTCTCGATGTGCTTAGGTGCAACAGACAGAATGAAGGCTACAACCATAGAACCAACAATAACTTCACCAAATGCTAGGAAGAAGTGGATTGCTAAGAACACTTCAGGGCGAATCAGAATATCTTCACCTACGGTCGTTACTGCCATCGTTAAGATACCGAAAGCGATCGCCGTCAGAATGAAAGAGAAACCTACTTTGGTTGCGGTAGAGAAGTGAATGTTTTTCTTTTCTAGCTTAGAGAAGATACCCGTAATAATAGGGCCTGCAACCATACACCAAAGTGGGTTCATTGCCATTGAAGCTTCTGGGGCTACAGGGATGAAGCCCAGTAGATCGCCACGCATTGTGTTGATCGCTACCATTGTCATCGACGTCATCATTTGGCCGTAGTACACGAAGAAGCATGTCGTCAGGAATGTGATGATTAAGATAGTACCCATTTTCAGCATGTCTGATTTCTTCGATTTCATCATCAAAGAGACAAAGTAGATGATTGCTGCCGCGCCGATCGCGTAAACGATGTTCTGGCCAATATCCATGTTAGAAAACATGAAGAATACCAAGCCAATCATTGCAGCAGAAAGACCGAGGAACGCAGCCCAGTTTTTCGTGCTAACTGGTTGTTGATCGATTTCAGCACTTGCTTCAACAAGGCCTTTGCGAACAAAGAGCATCATCAGAAGTGCAGCACCGGCTAGAACACCTGAAAGAAGGAAGCCACCGTGGAAACCGACAACTAGCACTAGCATTGGGAACAAGTATTGACCTAATAGAGCACCAATATTGTTTACTGAGTAGTTGATTGGGTAGCAATTTTCGAAATCTTCTTGAGTTTTGAACGTGCGTTTGTAAAGACTTGGGTAAGAAGGGGACATCAAACCACGCGCATAACTCGCTAAAGCAATACCACATAATGCCATTGGAACATTAGTCGCTGCGGCACCGAGTACTAGTAGACCGTAACCACTTGCGAATCCGAGAAAGGCAATGGTCAATGATCGGTATGCGCCTAAAAATTTGTCGGCGATGAAACCGCCTGCGATAGCAAATAGCGGCCCGATTGCAGAGAAAGCACCAACAACCATCATGGTGTCGGCTTCGTTGTAGTTCAGATCTTCAAGGAAGAAACGAGTCAAGATCACCATGACGCCATAGAACGAAAGTCCGAACATCATCTGGCAGAACATCATTGATTTGTTTAATCTATTCCACATTATTTTATTCTCACATTTGTGTTGATATGTAGTGTAATTACCCAATTATAATATCATTAATAGCAATACATAAAATGAAACATTTGCTGTGTTCGTTACTTTGCTCTCTATATCTTTTCTTATCGGGCGATTCATTTTTCTCATGCGTTAAATATGCAATATTAGATTTTGCTAGTGGATGGTTGTGTAAATGTCGGTCAGGTTTATTTGTTGCTAATCCGCGAGCCAAGAAAGGAAAGTTACGGGTGGTAATCTTGTAAAATATTCAAGTGAGTATCACTTTCAACTAGCTGTTGGATTTTAGCCAATAAAAAAGCCAGCTTGGTGGCTGGCTCTGTTTGGGTATCGAAAACGACGTTTACGAGAATGTCGTCTCTACAGCGGCTTTCTCGACTCGTGTTTTATACCAATCGTAGTAAATAGCTGGTCATCCTAGCTTGTTAAAACGCTCAATAACTGCGTTAGAAATTTTGATTGTAGAATAACTACTTATCGAAACTTCTTATCGAGAAGAGCCGCCTTGTTCTTGAGCCTTTTTCCTGCGCTATTTATGATCACTTACTTACTGTGATTGGTATTCGCGGTTATTCACAAGGAGGAGCCATGTGGATCACGGCCAAGCCACCTAAGGACGTTTCACGGTACTTTTTGTTCATGTCTTTACCTGTTTGGTACATGGTTGCGATAACCTTGTCTAACGAGATAAGACACTTACTGGTGCGTTTCAGCGCCATACGTGATGCGTTGATGGCTTTCATTGCGCCCATTGCATTGCGCTCGATACATGGCACCTGAACAAGACCACCGATCGGATCACATGTCATGCCTAGTGAGTGTTCCATAGCGATTTCAGCTGCAATACAGATTTGCTCGTTGCTACCACCGCGTAGGGCGGTTAAGCCTGCTGCTGCCATTGATGAAGACACGCCAACTTCGCCCTGACAACCCACTTCTGCACCAGAAATCGAAGCGTTGGTTTTGTACAAGATGCCAATAGCGCCAGAGACTGCTAAAAAGTCTTTCAACTGCTTGGTGTCTAGCTCTTTGATGAAGCGGTGGTAGTACATTAGTACCGCAGGGATAACGCCAGCCGCTCCGTTAGTTGGCGATGTTACGACTTGTCCACCCGCAGCGTTTTCTTCACTCACAGCAAAGGCAAATAGGTTAATCCAATCCATGATCTCCATTGGATCGTTTTCAATTGAAGCATTGGCCTCAAGCTTTTTCAAAAGAGCAGGGGCTCGACGCGTCACTTCAAGACCGCCATCAAGGATGCCTTCGGTGTCGAAGCCTCGCTGCATGCACAGAGACATCACCTTCCAGATTTGGTCGGCTTTCTGGTCAATCACATCCATACCTTGGAAAGACACTTCATTACGCAGGATTAAGCCTCCAAGGCTAAGTCCTTGTTGCTCTGATAATTCAAGTAGCTGGTCAGCAGAAGTAAAAGGGAACTCAACTTGCGTTTTCGCTTCTTGCTTGCCATTTTGTAGCTCATCAGCGGTTGCGATAAAGCCACCACCAATTGAGTAATATGTTTCCATCTCTAAAAGACTACCGCTTGCGTCAAAAGCAGAGATGGTCATGCCATTTTCATGCAGCGGAAGGTTGGTTTTATGGAACAGCAAGTCGCTTTCTACGTCGAAGTGAATTTCATGGTTACCGCTAACCAGTAGAGACTTATCTTCAATTGCTTTACGCATTGCTTTGTTAGCACTGGTAATTTTAATGGTGTCGGGGCGGTTGCCGAGTAAACCTAATAAGGTTGCTCTGTCTGTATGGTGACCAATACCCGTTAATGATAACGAGCCGTATAAGTCGATTTGAATACGCTCTACTTGTGTAAGCTGAGCATCAATTTTTTGGGTAAAGTTAAACCCAGCGATCATTGGTCCATTTGTGTGGGAGCTGGACGGTCCAACCCCAATTTTGTAGATATCAAAAATAGACAGCATAGTAACTTCCTGTGAAGACGGTTCGATGAACGAACTCTGTGTAAAATTTGTATTTCGTTAGTTCCACTTCTGTGAGTGAACCTGTTCTTTGGCTGAAACAGTTATTCGATTGAGCTGGCTCTTTGCTTTAAAGGTCTCTTTTATTGAAACTCGTGTTGAGCAAGCATAGAGCGATGAAATACAAGAGCGTGCTATGTTTGCTTTAAAGCGACACGTCTATTCTTGTATGACCCGAGATGTTGCTATCAATAGTGAGCATTATTGATAGCAACATGTAAGAATTTCAAAATACTTTTGTTAATAAGTATTGTATACATAATTCACTCCATCTAATCACTAAAACGAGACTTGAACATAAAATGAGCATTATTCACCTCCTTATTGTGCTAGGTAAGCGACTTAATGAGAATAAATTGACTAATGAAGGAATCAGTCGAGTTGATGCTTTAGTTGAGTATCTGGCTGGGCCTTTGGCTGAAGAGTCGAACCAGAAAACGGCTGTGGCGTTCTGTGGTGGGGTGACACAAGGCCAAACCGTTTCTGAAGCCGATATGATGCACGAGTATTTTCGAGAGCTTGAAAATCAACGTGAGTATCCGTTTCCCATAGGGGCGGTTTTACTTGAGCAGCATTCGACAAATACGGTTGAGAACATTCAAAACTTGGCCTCAGAGATGATTGAAAGTGGGCTGTTTACACGCGGGCAGAGTGTGACGGTGACGTTCGTTTCTAATGACTACCACTTACAACGTATCTTCGAGATTCAATCGCTGATGGACGAGCAAGGTTTGCTTAAGGTTTTGGTCGAGAAGTGCTCTGCACTTGGAGTGGAACTACAAATAGATCCTCAGCGAGAGGCTCATGTCGCAGTGCCATACCCTCATCAAACAGAGCAAGGGCAATTGTTTCTGTTAATGGATGCGCTGACGACCTACCGAGTCTATCTTGAAGGTGTCTCTGTGGGTGCATTTAAGAGGGATTTGGATTCAGTAAGACGAGAGCCAGAAAGGTTGTCTTTGGAAGCCTTGTTAGCGGCAAAGGAGTTAGTTGGGCGTTCATCTCATTTTGATATCGTAGAAAGCTTGCTTCCAGTGTTGGAGACCTGCATCCAAAATACCCCAGTCGGAATCGGCATAGAAAAAGTTAGGGAGTACCTAGCATTGCTCGATACCAACCTGACTTTATTGAATCGTTATTTAGATCCAGAATTAGATCACACACATCGCTGGTGGAGATAGCGAAAACACCAATATTAGTCATACAGGTAGGTAGCCAAAAGGTGCTTTGTGTATAAAGGTGATGTGTATGTAAAGTTGATGTGTATAGTAAGGTAAACCGACCGCTCGATAGCGAACAGTTTACCTAATGTCATGTGATTTGATTGGGTGGCATTCGTGAAGGGTTAACGTCGTGTATAGGTGTGACGTCAATAGTTCACGATGTCGCAGCTTAGCTTTCTTCTTTTTGCTCATGGTTGTTGCGGTAGTATTCCCACTGCTCGATACGCTCACCGTCATCAAATACACAATAAGTAGTGCGTTGATTGTTTTCAGTTACGGTGTCTAATTCACCATCTTGTTGAACACAATAAACCGCAGCAGGGTTAGCCACTGAAACACGTTGGCCTTCGCTATATTCTGCATAGTCGTTTGCACAACCGCCCAACACAACGGCAAATACAGCCATCAAACCAATTTTCTTCATGTTTATCTCCTACGTGATAACTCTATAATCGAATGCGTTAAGTTCTACAGAACCAGATTAGAAGCTCTATGAAACTAGTATATTTTAGATTTCAGAAAAGGTTGTTCTAATTTGGTCAAGATATTGAAATAGGTTGATATTTCGCTATTTTTAACTGCTTTTTGAGTGTTTGATCATGCTGGCATAGCTGGTGCTCCAACAGGACCGGCCTCCGTCAATAAGGTGCTACTTGATGGTTATTTCTACTAGATAGCAGTGGGGGAACAGCGTTCAAAAGCAGAGGTTATGTGTTCTTTCAGGGGACGGAGAACGTCGAATCTATTGATGATTATGATATGATGCCGCCAAATTCAGTAGAGCAGTCAGAATCATGAGACACCTAAAAACCACTATTCACCCTGATATCGATCACCTAGACAATAAGACGGTATATAAGCGCAATGCTGCACGTGCGATTGTGTTAGATGGCGAAGACATTTTGATGCTTTATACAGAGCGTTATCACGACTACACCATTCCTGGTGGTGGTTTGGATGACGGTGAAGATGTGATCGCAGGTATGGTCCGTGAGCTTGAAGAAGAAACGGGTGCGAAGAACATTCACAGTATTAAACCGTTCGGTATTTTTGAAGAGTTTCGTCCTTGGTATAAAGATGACGCGGATATAATGCACATGATTTCTTACTGCTACTCATGCAAGAGTGATCGTGAGCTTGGCGAAACAGCTTACGAAGACTACGAAGTGAAAAACGGGATGAAACCGGTGTGGATGAATATCCATGAAGCGATCGCTCACAACGAAAAGACCATGGTTGAGAGCCCTAAAAAAGGCATGAGCATTGAACGTGAAACCTTTTTGCTGCATCTAATCGCAAAGGAAATGCTGTAACCCTTTTAATAAATCAAAACTGTTTAAAAGTAGAATGTTTTAAACAGTTTTGTTCACCATGAACCAACAATAATTCCTCCCTCCTTTAGTTGAGCTAACCCATCGTAATTTTAGTTTTAAGCAAAACGCCTCCAGTCCGTAAACAACCTATCCGTTTCCAACCAGCATAGAACGTTTCCTTATCTAACAGACTTTCAAGTTGACTAACCTCTCATCAAATTGATTCTTATTTTGAAGAAAAGACCGTTTCATTCTGACTGTAATTTTAATTTAGAAAAATAAGTCTTATTTTTCAATGTTATACGGTGGTTATAAAACGATCGGAAACTTGGCTTCTCTTTTGCTTCTTTGTATTAAGCAGCTCGCTTTATCGGCATCAACATAATCAACGAAGATGCGAATAGTTTGTTTCAGAGTTAACTGAGACGCTTCTTTAACTTGCCGTTCAGAGTTCACACACTTTTCAAGGAAATCGCTCATGCGAAGAAGAAGTCGAGGTTTACCATGAAATACAAGCAAGTTATTTATCTTATGACGGCCGTTGCCAGTGTCCCTGTCTATGCAACGACGGTAGATCTGGACTTTTCAAATCATGTAGAGGCGACGAACGGCAGCAGTTCCTGGGCTGGGCCAACCTATGATGGATCGTCGATGCACTTCCTCAATGTTGGTACACATGATGGAAAAACAATAGATGCCAAAGTGTCTAGTAGTGTGTTCGGTGATGCGACATTTTTGTTTCATGCTCCTAACTACAAAGTTGGTGCAACACAACCCTCAGGAGATATTGGTTTTCTCTATCAAACTAACTCTGCGGGCTCTGCAGGTCTAACCTATACCTTTGAATTTTATGATGGTACGGATGGCCTCTCAGGTACGTTCTCAGTGCCTTATACACTTCCCGAATTTGACATGATTGGCTATGACATTGATGGCGAACCCGTGCAGTCGGAGCAAGTAAGAGTGTTTAAAAGTGAAGGTTTCTACAGTTATCAACTTGGTAGTGCTAGCGCGAGTTTGACGGCGGAAGAGAGTGCCGATGGAACGTCGGTTCTATTCACCGGGCCAGGTACGAACTATTCGGAAACTGACACCTCCGGTGCTGTAAAATTCACCTACAAGAATACCTCGATTGTAACTCTACAATTTGAAACGGTTACGAGCAGTAGCAGTAGTTTCCCCAACCCGATTTTCTCGGCATTTGACGGTAACTGGGACTTATCTGGGTTTACTACGCCAATAGAAAGTTCAGATGAATCTGATTTTGGTGACGCTCCTGATAGTTATGGAACGTTGCAGGCGAGTAACGGTGCTGAGCATGCGATATCTTCCACACTGTACTTAGGTGCTAGTGTTGATGCCGATACAGATGGCCAACCTGGTGCATCATCCAACGGCGATGATTTGGATGTTGGCGGAAATGATGATGACGGAATTGCATTGTTGACGAACCTTGAAGTCGGCTTAGACAGTTTAATTAATGTCAACGTTGTGGGGAGTGGTTATCTGCAAGCTTGGGCTGACTGGGATATGAATGGATCTTTTGAGGATGACGAGCAGATATTAAAAAATCATTCTGTTGTAGATGGAAGCCAAGTCGTCCCTATTCGAGTGGGTGATGATGCTGTCGTTGGGAGCGTACAAACTCGATTCCGTTTAGCGAGTAGCCCTAACATTCCGAGTGACGGTTATGTTGGTGATGGTGAAGTTGAGGACTACGTGTTTAACGTTACGGATCCTGGCACAACGGTTCAACATTCGAATTACTATACAGCGGCCTTCGAAGATAATTGGCCAGAAGTTGGTGACTTCGACTTAAATGACGTTGTGGTTTACTACCGCACCACCATTTTAAGTAAAGAGGACGCAGTGCTTCGAATGGATATTACGGGAACCATAATGGCCTACGGTGCTTCTTATGGTAATGGACTGGGATGGAAGCTTGATGGCTTCGATGAGTCAGATGTCGATCTTCAAACGGCTCGAGTGCAAAAGAATGGCGCGACTCGGGTAAATATTTCGCCGTTTACGGGTGAAGACAAAAGTGTTGCATCGCCAGGAGGAGACCTCGTTGTTGTCGCGTCGTTGAACCTAAAAAATGATCTGCCGATTAACGGTGAGTGTATGTTCCACCGCACTAACCCTTCTTGTAGTCCGACTTTAGAAGCTGACCAAATGACGTTCAGTATTTCTCTGCCGTTTGCTTCTGGAAACGAGCCCACAGCGAGTTCACTGATGCCATTAAGTGGCTTCGACCCATTCATCTTTGGTGCGGGAGCGGGTTATTACCATGGTGACAGTTTCTCTACATCGCCAGGGAAAGACTTAGAAATCCATACTGCGGACTTCCCACCAACGTCGCGTGCCACGTTAGTGAGTGATTTCTATGGTATTGCACAAGATGATTCAGACCCGTCTAGTGATAAATATTACCGAACGACACAAAACATGCCTTGGGGTATCTTAATTTCATCACCTTGGAATCATCCATCAGAATACATTGATGTTAGTGAGGTGTACCCCGAGTTTGCTGAGTGGGCTACATCAGGCGGTGCTTCAAAACCAACGTGGTACCAAAACCCTAACGCCAACAAAACTTGGTCAACGGAAGATTAATCAGGAGGATTTATGAAAACAATCAAACTAATTTTGAGTGGTGTAGGCTTTGTATTCCTTTCAGCTTGTGGCGGCGGAGGTGGAGGTGATAGTACCGCTTCATCTCCAAGTACTGTCGCTCCTCCGAGCAATACTACGGCTCCGGCCCCCGTCACTCCTCCGAGTAATTCGACCGTTGGTAGCAATAACGTGGTGACACTTGCTCCAGTAGTGGTACCGCAGTCTATTAAATCATCTGAGTTATCTATACCGGAAGGTTTTGATTTTTCTACGGAGAGAGAAGTGTCTGTAAACGTTGACGTAGCAAGCTCGCAAAGTTCTCGAGGTTTTATGAGTATTTATACAGAGTTCAATGGTGATGTTGTTGATTACACCTCACAAGTGCTGAGGAGCCCAATCAATCAAGATATTGAGTTCTCTACAACTCTCCTTTTACCCAATCATGTAGATAAAGTATGGGTTGAAGTCTGGTATCCGTCGGCAATGGGAAGTGAAGTGAAACTCCTTGTAAATATTGAGGACGATAATGTAGACGTGATTCTTTAATCTTTATCTTCTACCAAACGTTACCGCTATTTAGGCGGTAACGTTGTTTTAGGCGCTTTTGTTGTGAATTTTTCTAACATCGAGACCTGAGATAACCTGTATAAAATGAATGGAGTGATATTATCAATCCGGTGTTTTAGGTGTATCTTTACTTAAGTGACGCTCGTTTCTAGCTTTACGAAATCACCAAAACTCGGTGAGCCTGCCCTAAACAAAGAAGACTATGAATAAAAGACAGTTTGTTGCCCACTATTTACGCATGAATCACACCTCGTACTTACTGGCGATTGTGTTCATTTTTCTCGTTAACTGGTTACAGGTAGAGATCCCTCGTTATATCCAACTTGCCATCGATCTTATTGAGGATGCTTCAACAGCGGGCCATCAGCAGCTTCAAACCTATGTTTGGATCGTGGTCGGCATGTCGGTTGCCATGGTGGTGGTGAGAATTCTGTCTCGTATCTATGCGCTTAATCCGGGGCGAATTACAGAAGCAGCACTAAAGAGTACACTTCTACAAAAGCTGAATCGCTTACCGAGCAGCTTTCATGAACGCTTTGCATCTGGTCGACTAATTTCAATCATGAATAATGACCTTAGCGGCATCCGACTGATGTTTGGTGTGGGGTTTCTTCAGTTCTTCAATGCGTTACTCGCGCTATCGCTGACACCTCTTTATATGTGGCGTATATCGCCAGAACTCACACTGTATTCGATTATTCCTATCTCAATCGCTTTTGTGATTTTTCGGGTGGGCTTCAAGCGTATGAAAACGCTGCATTTAGAGCACATGAAACGTCTACAAAACTTGTCTGCTCAGCTAATGAGTTACCTGTCTGGGATTGATTTGATTAAGAGCCAGCAGATGTCACCTTGGGTGAAAGCTGAAACTGAAAAGCTGAATCAGTTATTACTTGAATGCCGCCTTAAAATTACACGTATTCAAGTCTTCTTTATGCCAGTACTCGACTACGCCAATGACCTGATGAAAATCATCATTCTTGGGCTCGGTGGCTACATGTTAATGAGACAGGAACTCACACTTGGTGAGATTACTGCCTTTCTGACTTACTCGGTTTTGCTCGCAATGCCATTGATGCAGCTTGGCAGAATCGCGACCATTTATCAGCGTGGCATGGTCGGCATTCAAAGTGTACAAACCATTCTTAATGCAAAAATTCCAGACCTTGATGAAGATAAGCTCACTGAGTTAGATGTTGAATCTCTGAAGGGAAAAACGTTTTCTATTCGCAACCTCAGCTTCAGCTATTCAGGTGAAGAGCGTCTGATTCTCGATGACATCAGCTTTGACATTCCAGCAGGTAAGAAAGTGGGTGTGCTAGGCGGAATCGGAGCGGGTAAAACGACATTAGTGAATTGCTTGAACCATCACTTGGATGTACCAGAAGATTCAGTTTTCCTAGGCGAAAGAGATGTCACTAGCTTCTCACGCAGTGATTTGCGCCGTTACGTGAAAACCGTGACGCAAGACCCTTATCTGTTTTCTGCAACCGTCGAAGACAATATCCGCTTCGGTAGCTTAGATACTGACTTGGCAAAGAGTCAGGTTGATGAGGTTTTAGAACTGAGTCAGTTAGCCAATGACGTTACACGTTTTGAGCATGGCGACCAAACCTTAGTCGGTGAGAAAGGGATCATGTTGTCGGGTGGTCAGAAACAGCGCTTGAGCATTGCGCGATCTTTATTGCAACCCACCGACCTGATCATCATGGACAACGTTCTATCGGCTGTCGACTATGAAACAGAACGTAAGATTTTAGAGGGCTTGTTTAAGCACTTGGAAAATCAATCGGTACTTGTGGTTTCACACCGTGTTAATGCCCTTGAATATATGGATGAAATTATCGTGTTGAACGAAGGTAAGGTGATTGCGAAGGGCGACCACGCGACGTTATTGAAAACGTGCGATTACTATTACGATACATGGCAGTTACAGCAGAATGAAACGGAGGCAGCAGCATGTTAAAAGGTGTTGATCTCAAGTACCTCAAGCACTTTTTTAAGTTTGCTAAGAAATACAAAGGCTCTGCGATTCTGGGCATCGCTATGCTTCCTCTTTCTGTCATCACGAGCTTGTTGTTCCCTTGGCTGATCATTCAAGTGATCGATGTTCACCTGAGTCATGGGGATATGGATGGTCTGCTCGAATACGTCTTCTATCTCGTTGCCGTGCTGGTGGCGAGCTATGTGGTGGATACCACCTATTCGTACAACCTGCGTAAAACCGGGCAATACACGATAACTGACATGCGCTCAGTGTTGTTTGCTCGTGTGCTCAAACTACCACGCAGCTATTTTGATAACACACCGATTGGCGTAACGCTTTCACGATTAACCAGTGATTTGGAAACCATCGGCGAGACGTTTGTTCAGTCGGTTGTCGGGCTAGTTAAAGACAGCATCAATACCATTGCTCTGTTAGTGATGATGTTCTTTATTGATTGGCAGTTAACGATGATTGTATTGATTATTATGCCGCCAGTGATGTATTTGACTGTGTATGTGAGAAACCGACTTCGTGCTTTGTATAAGGTGACTCGTTCTTCGCTGGCTCGCGGTATTGGCTTTTTACAAGAAGTCTTATTTGGCATGAAAACCGTTCAGATGTACCGAGCAGAAGAGCAAATCGAGCAACGCTACCAAGGCTATACCGATGAGTTTTTAAGAGCGCAGAAGAAGATCAATAAATACGATGCGATTTTGTTCTCGTTTATCTCTGGCATCACCTCTATCACCATCGCGATTATGATCTGGTATGGCTCTGAGCAAGTGATAGAAGGGGCACTCACCTTGGGTGTGCTGATTGCGTTCATCAACACTTTAGAGAAAGTGTTTGTTCCGATCCGTGACTTTACTTCGCAGATCGCTTCGATTCAGAGTTCATTTGCAGCGTTTGACCATATTGAAGAGCTGTTTGTTGAGCCGACTGAAGAGGAAGGACGCAACCTGCTGCCATCTAACAAGGTTGAAAAACAGCTCGAACAATTTGTGAGTCTAGAGTTCAAGAACGTGAGCTTCCGTTACAAAGACGACTCTCCCTATGTTCTAAAGAATGTCTCGTTTGTATTGGAGAAAGGGCATCAAATCGCCCTTGTGGGTTCGACGGGGTCGGGTAAGTCGACGGTTCTGCGTCTGATCTCTAAAACCTACCAAGACTATGAAGGCAGCATTTTGTTGAATGGAATAGAGCTGTCGCAGATCTCAAGCGAAGACTCTGCTCATTTGTTCTCAATGATGATGCAAGATGTGCACTTGTTTGAAGAGACAATACAATTCAATATCGCGCTGGGCAAAACGCATCTATCTAGAACTGAGGTTGAACAAGCAGCACGCTATGTGTACGCCGATAAGTTTATTGAACAATTGCCACAAAGCTATGACTTCCATTTAGAAAAGAACGGATCCAACCTATCTGTGGGGCAAACGCAGCTTATTTCGTTCGCTAGAGCGGTTGCACAAGGTGGACAACTGATGATGCTTGATGAAGCAACTAGCTCGGTGGATTCAATCACCGAAGACCTGATTCAAAAAGCAATGCAGCGTCTGTTTAAGGAAAAAACCGTGATTGCGATTGCACACCGTTTGAGTACCGTTCGTCACTCAGACACGATTCTTGTGTTGGAAAAGGGTGAAATTGTTGAACAAGGTAACCATCGACAGCTGATAGCACACAATGGAATTTATGCAGGATTGTTGGAAGAGTCGGTGGTTGGAGGAATCGATTGTAGAAAGAGTCGATTGTAGAAGTGAGTGACTATCGAGTTATAAATAACTATTAACTAATACGAATAAGCCAAACTTGTCGACTTCCTAGCTTGTATGACTATTACAAGATACAGTTAGCCTAAAGATGAAATATATAAGGAATGTATAATGCTTCGAATCTTATTGATTGCAGTTATCTCGGTGTTCAGCACGATGAGTTTTGCAAGCGAAGAGGTTGAGTACTCAGAATTGGACTATTTAGATCGACCGTTGATGGAACGCTATATCTTGGATGAATTGAAGCAGCTAAGAATGGACCAACAAGATCTTGAAAGACGTTTGACTATTCAGATGACCGACCGTGAGCTCGCTGTGGCGGACAAATCGCTGAATTACGCCAACGTGACTGTAACCTATTTTTTCTACATTATTGCGGGTGTCGCTTCACTTATCGCATTAGTTGGGTGGCAATCGCTTAAAGAACTCAAGCACACAACCAAAGAAATGGCTGACCAGCGATTGAATTCTATCGCTCAAGAGTACGAGAAGAAGTTTAACGTTCTTGAAAGGGATCTAAAGCGTAAGACTCGAATTATCTCAGAGAACAACCGAGAAATCGAAATCATCAATGAAATACACAACTTATGGTTGAGAGCGCAAAATGCTCAAACCGCCGAGCAAAAAATTGAGATTTACGATGAGATCTTAAAAGTCCGCCCTGGTGATTTAGAGGCGCTCACTTATAAAGCTGATGCCGCAATGGACATGCAGGAATACCACTGGGCAATGAGCTTATGTAATCGTGTATTGGAAGTGGATGATCAAAATGCCCATGCCTTGTACCAACGAGCTTGTTCGTATGCAAGATTAGGTGCTGAAGGTCAGGCAATCGACGACTTAGAGCGCTCTATCGAAGCCAGTGGCTCAATGCGAGAGTTGCTAGCTGAAGAGCCAGATTTTGAGATGCTACGCGGCTTAGATCGTTTTGAAGCGCTTTGTGAAGAGTAATTATTTAATGGCATGGTGAGCTTCGTACGCTTACTATGCTTTTAATCATTTTTACGGAACGGTTTCTTACATTTCGCTTATTTTATTGAATTAATTGTTATGTTATAACATTTGAAAAGTTCATTGTGATAACCGTTAAGTATTTTTATGAAGTTCCTCCGCACTGGCCTGATAGTGACTGCTATCAGCGCATTTTCACTTGCTTTATGTCTTTCTCTTTCTCCTGAACCACCAGAAGACATCGCTATCAAAATTACACCTTACCAAGGTGTGGTTTCGGCTGATGAGAAGCCATCGAGTTCAGACGTTGAGTCAAGTTCTCTGGTAAGAGTTCATTATTTTGTCAAAGTTGGGGATACACTCAGTAATGTATTTACCTCTTGGAAACTCCCTTACGGAACGGCTCAAAAGATACTTGAGGCCGATCTAGAATCACTGAAACTGGACACGATCAAGCCTGGTGATCATCTAGAGTTGTTGTTGGATAGTGACTCTAAGCAGCTAGTCGAATTGATTTACCATGAGAGCTTGGTTGAACAAGCTGTCTATACAGAAAATGATGACGGTAGTTTTAGTTATCAGTTCATCGAGACTCCTGGGGAATGGAAAGAAAAACTGTACGCAGGTGCGGTGCAGGGTAGTTTTTCCACGTCAGCTTACAAGGCCGGTTTAACCAGTGCCCAGATAGCCAATATCACTCGAACGCTGAAAGATAAAATTAACTTCTCCAAAGCTCTCAGAGCTGGCGACAGCTTTAATGTTTTGGTTAAAGAGCAATACACGGAAGATCACTTAACGGGTAAGACTGAAGTGCAAGGGGTTTCTATCAAGCTACGAAATAGGGAAGTGGCGGCTTTTCTTGCTGCGGATGGACGTTTCTATGACCGAGAAGGAAATAGCCTTGAACAAGCTTTCAATCGATACCCAATAGACAAACAATTCCGAAGAATCACTTCATCATTCAACCCATTCCGAAAGCATCCTGTGACTGGACGTGTATCGCCGCATAATGGCACTGATTTCGCAACACCTGTGGGTTCACCCGTTTATTCAACGGGAGACGGTAGGGTTGTGGCACTTCGTGACCATCCATACGCAGGGAAATACATAGTGATAGAACATAACAGTGTTTACAAAACTCGTTATCTGCATTTGAGTCGATTCTTGGTTAAGAAAGGGCAACAGATTAAGCGTGGGCAGGAAATTGCGTTGTCGGGTGCAACAGGCCGTTTAACAGGGCCTCACTTACATTTTGAAGTGTTGGTACGTGGAAGGGCGGTCGACGCGATGAAAGCAGACCTGCCTTTGGCAAGCTCTATATTACCGAAAGACAAGGGGGCGTTCCTTGCTCGAATTGCCTCTTTTGATGAGATCATCTCTGAGCAAGAAGGCAGAACGAGTTAAATTCACTTTAGCCACGGCTTATCCTTATTCCAACCTTCTGGTGATAAACAAACCGAAGGTTGGAATAAGCATTTATGGAATTACATAATTTCAGATTCGATTAAGCGACGACAACTGCTGTGCCGCTGGCTGATACCATCAACATGCCATTACCTGTTCCTAAGACTTCATAATCGATATCGACACCAACCACTGCGTTTGCACCCGCTTCAATCGCCTTCTGCTCTAGCTCTTTGAATGCGTAATTACGTGCTTTCTCCAGTTCCTTTTCATAGGTGCCAGAACGTCCACCGACGAAGTCGCGAATACCTGAAAACATATCCTTGAATACGTTAACCCCTAGGATGGCTTCTCCGGCAATAACCCCTTTGTAATCGACAATGCGTTTGCCTTCGACAGATTGTGTGGTGGTAATAATCATAGTGGCCTCTGTAAGTTAGATAAGTTGTTACTAGTTGATTAGTTATTTGATGATTAGTTACTTGCTGAGTTTTGTCTCTGAGCGAGTGAATTCATGCCTCAACCATGTTCTCAGTTTTAGCACACTTTCTTGTTTTAATTTGTTTTTTGGACAAACGAAATAGAAATCTTGATGGGGGTTAGCCACTGGCTCACTAATTTCGACCAACATGCCATGGCTGATGTCATCTTTCACAAACAAGCGGTGAGTGACTAATACACCAAGCGAACGAATGGCAGCCTGTACGGCTTGAATCGAGACATCGAACGTCAAGTTACTGTGGAACGTCGGCATGGGTATTTGGTAATGATCGCACCACACTTGCCAGTCATGCTGTCTTCTTGGGTTGAAGACACCAATGGTTGGGTTTTGTTTCACCAGTTGTTCAACGCTTAATCCCATTTGGTTTTTCAATAGTGCTGGGCTGCACACCAATACCAGATCATCGTCACCGAGCTTTTCGCTGTAATATCGGTCCCACTCGCTCGGTTTACCGTGCACCAGCGCGATGTCCACACCTTCCTGCTCTATGTCGAAAGTGCCCGTTAACGTGGATATACGAATATCAAGAGAGGGAGCAAAGCTTTGGAATTCCGAAACTCGCGGGATCCACCAGTGCATGGCGAGTGAGTTCACCATGTTGAGGGTGATGCGGTGGTCGTTAGGCGTTTTGGCGAGTTCTTCTGTGGCTTCTATTACTTGTTCCAGTGCGGGTGCGACTTTTCGATAATATCGCTTACCTGCGGCATTGAGAACAACACGACGACCCACACGTTGGAACAGCGGCTTATTGACCAGTTGCTCTAATGATTTTATCGCTTGGCTTACTGCTGAGTGACAGACGTACAACACGCGAGCGGCTTCGGTCATGCTGCCTGTTTCGGCTACAGCAATGAAAGCATAAACGGATTTAAGTGGAACGAGTTTCTTTATTGGTAAGTTTTCCTTACAGTTGTGGTTAATATTACTCGCTATTTTTCATCACGTCACGCCTCTAAAATAACTGTCATAGGAGGTGATAATTATGTCTGATATTACCAAGGCGACGGCTTTCATGTTGTTGTCGACGTTCAGTTTGTCTTTAAGTGGCTTAATGGCCAAGTATCTATCGGTATCAATGCCCGTTTCATTTTTGAGTTTCGTGCGATTTTTGTTACCCAGCCTGTTTTTATTCTTATTTTTGATGTTTTACAAAATCACGAAACCTTCACTCGATATGTGGAAACCTTTAGTGATGCGTGCGATTTTTATGGTTGCATGCCAGTGGTGTTTCCTTACGTCTTTACAGACCCTAACACTCGTTGAAGGTGTGGTGTTGTTCAGCACTGGCCCTCTGTTCATTCCTTTGTTAGAAAAATTAATGTTTGGAACCAAGATTCATACAACCACAGTGATTTGTTTAGTTGTCACCTTTGTCGGCGTAGTGATGATGGCTGGGGATTGGTCGCAGTTTGAATTTGGCTCAGAGTTCTTTAGGCCAGCGTTGTTGCTAGGATTATTGGCGGGTGTGTTTAATTCGGGTTCACAAGTGAGTTTGTATCGAGCATCCAAGACTAGCCTGACACCCGCAGAGCTAAACGCGTGGACGTTCTTGGTCGCGGCAATCATTGTGATACCAATGGTTGTGTTTACTTCAGTATCTGTGGATCCAGATATGCTGGAGAGTGCTGCGGACAATGGAACCTTATCGAGTTTGCTATCTTTTGAAGGTTTACGCTGGATTGCGCTTGGTGCTTTTGGGTTGGCGTTATTTACCATTAATACGCAAATTTTCCGCTCGAAAGCGTACAAGTTGGCAGACAGCGGTTCTCAGTTGGCACCGCTAATTTTTACTAACATGCTGTTCAGTGCGTTATGGCAGAGCTTGTTCTTTGATGACGTGTTTTCATCTCAGCAGTTAATCGGCATCAATTTGATAGTCGTGGCGAGCATAACCAATACTCTATTGGCTAAAAGACACAGCAAAGCAAAAGCCAAGCAAACACCTCGATCTGCTGTGGTTGTAGCAGATGCTGCGGTTTTGGACTCTGCCGTTAAAAGCTAAACATTGAGGCTGAAGATTGCAGACAAAAGCCTAGAACAATGAACGAATGTACTCTTTTACTCGGTCGATGTGTTCGTTTGGTTTAATCTCGCAACGCTGTTTAGTCTCTAGGAATCGCTCAGCGTATTTGTCGTAGATTTTGTTTTCCAAAAACAGCAAATACAGCTTGGGGTCGATATGACCGCTGGTGGCCATGTCGGTCATGATGTTGAGTGATTCGCTTAGGAGTTTTCCTTTCTTATACGGGCGATCACTGGAGGTGAGCGCTTCGAATACATCGGCAATGGCCATCGCTCTAGACGGCAAAGGTAACTGGTCTTCGCTTAAGCCTCTCGGGTAACCCTTGCCATCGATACGTTCGTGGTGTCCGCTGGCAATGTCAGGAATGTTCTTGAGATAAGATGGATAAGGTAGCTTGTTGAGCATGGTGAAGGTTTGAATGATATGGTCGTTTATCATGAAGCGTTAAGGTACCGCGACGTACTTTCAAATTGTGCAATTCACCTTGGTTGTACTTGACTTCACCAGGTTTGAGTACAAACGCTTCTTGCCACACGTTGGCTGGGTTAAAGCCATTATCCCAAGGTATTTTATGTTCGGGTTTATCAGCAAGTAGTGGCTCCATCACGGGCAGCGTTTGGTCTTTGATTCTTGGCTCAATTTCATCTTTTTCAGCCGGATCTTGCTGCGTGTTAAATCTCGCTTTTTCAGACCAAGATAACCCTAGCTGATCGTCGAGTGTTCGTTTCCACTGGCGCTTGGCTATTCGGTCTAAGCGTTCTAGTTGTTCGTCCGTCATCGACTCTCCACCAAGATTGCATTCAGCAACGAAGGCAAATTCTTCATCCAATTCTGACAAGCTTTGTTCGAGGATCTTAAGCTGATCCTCTTGAAGCGCTCCGTTCGCTATGGCTTTCCAGTAGTCGGTTTCAGCCTGTTGTTTTAACAGTTCGAAACGCATTCGCACTTCGTGGATTCGGTCGTAAATGGTTTCCAATTTTGTCGCTTTGTCTACGACATACTCAGGTGTGGTGACTTTCCCACAGTCATGTAACCAAGCAGCCAGCATGAGTTCTTCCCATTGTTTATTATCAAGCGAGAACTGCGGGTAGTAACGGTCGTCATCTATAGTCGCTTGGGTTAACCATTTGGTCAGTTCGGGTACTCGCTGACAGTGACCGCCAGTGTATGGGGATTTGGTATCAATCGCAGATGCTATTAACTCGATAAAGGCATTGAGCATGTCTTTCTGTTGCTGCATTTGGTCAATGTTGTCTTTAGCGATTTCAGCAAAGCTCAGTAGCTCCCTCAAAAATGCGTGTTTGTCTGCCTGCATCTTGGTGATTGGTCTTTCATAGCCAATTGCAACAATACCCACCAACAACTTCTCACGGTTTAATAGTGGAAACAGGTACAGATCTGAATTGAAGATCGAATCTTGGTAATAGTTGAGAACATTGTCTTCTCGGTTTAAGTGGATGGTTTCTCCAGATTTAAGCTGGCACAGCAACCAAGGGGTGTGCTTGATGAAGTCATTGATGTCGGCTTTAAAAGGGAGAATGGCAAGGTTAGCTGCCGTATCAAACACGTCTTTCTCTTTTGATTGAGTGAAGAGGACGATGGTTTCTGCTTTGGTAATCAAATAGCTTTGATGAGCGATATTTTTGGCTAATATCGAAAATTCCTGATTCCCGGCCGTGTCTCGAAGTAGTGTAATCAGATCATGAAGTGTGTGTTCCATCAGCTCAATTGAGTGGGCGAGGTTAGCCACTTCTTGAATCATGCTTTTGGGATAATGAGTTCGCCTGAAGTCAAATCGTGCGATGTTGTCGGTGAGTTGCATCAGCGTATTAAGCGGCTGAGACAAACGATTGGCGACAAACCATACGATAGCGAAGCAGATGAACAACATCCCAATCGCGACGGCGACTTGCTTGTCACGCATCGAGATAAGATCAGAGAGCAACTCATTGTGTGGCGTAGCCTCTGCCAAATATAAAGTGACATTCTGAGTGAGCTCAACAGGCGTTAGTGTTAATGCCCAAGTGTTTAGGTTGTATTCAACGTTTTTTAGGTTGAGGTTTAATTTCTCCTCGTCGGAGATAAGTGGTGCTATGACGGATGCTTTCAATGCTTCCAACTGTTCACGTTTGGGCACATTAAAGAAGCTTTGGTCTTGCTCACTGCCAGAGAGTTTCCCCGTCGTTTGGTTATTCGTTTTCTCAGTTTTACTTGTGTTGTTAGGCTGGGAGGTAAGCTTGGGAATTGATAGATCAAGTTGATGTTGGCCGAGAAGATTGAAATGTTGATCGAACAGAGCGAGTCGGGTTTGTGGAGAGTAGGCCAATTCACTGATCTGGGAAGAGAGAGATTTCAACGTGAAGTCGGCACCAACGACATGCTTGCCATCCAAAGAACGTCTAGAAAGCGTGATGCCATTGGTTTGCAAGAAATAGAACAGGTAGGGCTCAGAGAGTTGTATTGAGCCGTCAGGCTTTGCGTTACGAAACCAAGGTCGAGTCGTGGGGTTGAACTTACTCTCGGCTTGTCGGGTACTGATCACTTGGTGTGCGCCATCGAGAAAGGTAATAAAGTTTTCACCATCTAGATTGGTGCTGCTGACCATCATGGTCGCTTTCGCGGGAGCGTTGTTGTCGGCTCTCTGTTTAATGGAACTCAGAGGGCGAAAGATTCTGAAGTCACCATCTTCAGAGCCATAGAACAGAGCGACTAAATTGGTATTTTGTTTGAAGATGATATCGACCGAAGCAAGCCAAGATTCTTTTTCGACGGAGGAGGTTTGATGAGCAACAAACGGGCTCACTGCCATCACGTTTAAGGTTGTGATGACTGGGGCAATAGCTTGTTTAAATACCGATTCCAGTTTATCGCGATGTTCATTACTGACTTCGCGCACTGTGCCTAAAAGCAGTTCTTGAGAATGCCGATAACTTATCGAAATCAGTACGGTACCGACAAGAGTGGTCAAAATTAAGAAAAGGCTAGTGATGTGGATACTCAGCGGATATCGTCTTCTTCTCATCTAACACTCCAGTTTGTAGACTGGTTTAAGTATTGACGAACTTGGGTAGGTTGCAAAAAATTGGCGTAATTACCGAGTATGATCGATTTTACTTAGATAAGAAAAGCGTTAGCGTCTTCTGGTAGCCACGTATTCCCGTGTCGTGTAAATGAATACCTAATAAACCTTTATGTTTGGGTGCTAATTGTCACTTTCAACTGATAAACTGGTCGAATTGTTGCTATTAAGCACTCATTTCTTAAGCACGTTTTTTGACCGAGCGAAGAGGGCATTGATTCATGGAACTAAAAGTAGACACCCACACCCACACATACGCAAGTGGTCATGCTTACAGCACGTTGATCGAGAATGCAAAATCGGCAAAACAAAACGGTTTAGCTATGTTTTGTACGACCGACCATTCCGAGTCTATGCCGGGCGCGCCACACTATTGGTTTTTCAGTAACCAACGTGTGCTCCCTCGTTTTATTGAAGATGTCGCTATTATTCGAGGTGTCGAGTCAAACATCATGAACACACAGGGTGAAATCGACATTCATCCGAGTGTGGATAAGAATCTAGATTGGGTGATTGCCAGCTTCCACGAGCCCGTTTTTCGCCCGTCGGATGTTGCTACTCATACAGAAGCATTGTTGAATGTGATTAAAGGCGGTCGTGTTGATGCACTTGGTCATTTAGGCAACCCAAATTTTGATTTCGATTTTGAAGTTGTGATTCAATGTGCGGCGGAACATAACGTAGCAATCGAAATTAATAACACCACGCTTAAAGGCAATAGCCGCGTTGGCAGTGTTGATCGTTGTTACGAGATCGCAAGAATTGCTAAAGCGAAAGGTGCGTTTATTACGACAGGTAGCGATGCGCATTTCTGCATAGATGTGGGTGGATTGGATCTCGTGTCTTCACTACTTGGTGAGGTGGGCGTGGATTCGAGTAAAGTGATTACCCATTCACCACAGCAATTCCTAGCCTTTTTGGTATTACGTGGTCGTCAATCGATTGCCGAGTTTTCGGTATTTGAGTGATGGTTTGTCCGGTACTTTATACTTTTTAGTCATTGGTTAGCTAGCTAGTTTGCATTTCGACACAATCAATTTTTGTGCCCGACGGATTTTTGTATACACTAACCGAAAATAATAAAGTCGAAGTGCCACAGTACAATAATGATGGCTCTAACTTCAAAGACACCGCTTCACTTGGAGAAATAATGAAAACTCGCTCAATCCTTTTATCTGGCTTAATCGCTGCTTCAGTATTGTCTGGCAACGCATTTGCTAATGTTGACCTTAAGAAAAACATGCAAGAAATGAAGCTTGCGTTCAAACAAGCGGCAGAAGCTCAAAGCATTGAAGAGATGCAAAAGCCTATCGTTCGTTTAGATACGCTAGTGGCAGAGCTCAAAACGGGTGTTTACCCAATAGAGAAAGAAGATAACTTCATGGAAGGTTTCAAAAAGATCAGTGCATCATTGGATAGCATTGAGCAGAAGCTAGACCAAGGTGACTTAGAGTCGGCACAGCAGGAACTTCGTACTATTGACGGCCTTCGTGAAGAGTACCATGAGAAGCGTAATCCAAGCATTTGGAGCAAGATCTTCGGTTAATTTTCTAATCAATTGAGTTTGCTAGATACGTAACAAAGAGCAAAACCTCAAGATTCGATTTCTAAAACGCTGTCTTACATTACCCTCTTTAGGGGAAGGTGTAAGGCGGCGTTTTTTATTGTCGTTTCTCTAAACAGTTTACTGCTATTTTTCTAGACATTTTACTGCTAATAGACGCGTAACATTCTTTTGGCTCTTTGGTTGTAACCAGTTTTTAACTAAAAAGAGTGTGCGTTAGCTTCAATTTTTTAACTTGCTGTTAATCTTTACGTTTACCTATATTCCAAGTCCCTCATAATAAGGGAAATTTATAAAGATTTGGAATAATGCGCCGAACTTCGTTCAACTTCTCCATGTTACTTGCTACAGCATTAAGCTGGGTGCTGGTGACATTAATGCCTGTTATCAATGCTCATGGTAATAGTGTGGGAGTATGGGCGTCGTTATGTACGGTCAATGGCTTTGAACTGGTTCAAATTGAAGAAGGTGAACCTAATACTCACAAAGGAAAGCCGTGTCCCTTTAGCCATTTTTCCACGTTTCACCAAGACGAACTTCCAACTACACTACTGACAACTCGACTGAGTTCTATTGTCTCAGACAGCTACGCTTTTTTGGCTCTAAGCGAACGCTACACGAGACAAGCCCCGCGCGGCCCTCCCTTTGATATTGCTTAAACCTAACCCACTAAAATAATTAAAAAATAAAGTATTAAGTAAAGTTAAACATGCTCAGATTACTTTCTGATTTTTCAGAAGGTATGTTTGCGTGTGTCAAAGGAAATAATAATGTTGAGAAATGAATCTCAAAGATCTGCGAAAGCACAAGCAACTTCGCAGTCTACAAGCAGTGCAACAACTGGTTCGGAAACCAATATAAAAAGCAAAGACCGCAATAAAACTCTCTACTTCCTCACTTGGCGCTGGCACTTCTATGCCGGGCTATTCGTTATCCCATTTATGTTGATGTTGAGTATTACTGGTTTGGTGATGCTGTTTGATGATGAACTTGAGACCGCTCTATACCCAGAAGCACTAGTGATGCAGAGTGGTGTGAGCTCAAGCGGCATCATCCCAATTAAAGACCAGCTCGCCGCCGTTAAATCGCGATATCCAGAAGGAATAGCGACTCAATTTATTACCGCTAGATCTACAGATTTACCTAACCGCTTCTCTGTGAACTTGGTCGATGGTCGGTCAGTATTTGCAACCGTGAACCCCAATACTGGTCAAGTGATCAGTGAAATCCCTCGCAGTGATAGTTGGTATCAGCTGGCGAACGACATTCATGGCACTCTACTGTTAGGGGATTGGGGAGATTACCTGATTGAAGTAGCGACCAGCTTATCTATTTTGCTATTAGTGAGTGGTATTTATCTATGGTTGCCGCGCGACAATGCCACAAAAGCAGGCTTTTTGAAGATCCGCATTTCTTCTGGATCTCGCATTTTTATGCGTGACCTGCATGCAAACCTTGGTGGTACTCTGTCTTTAGTGTTGCTGATGTTCTTATTGTCTGGGCTTGCTTGGGCAGGCTTTTGGGGCGGTAAGATGGTTCAGGCTTGGAGTAGTTTCCCAGCTCAGATGTGGGATGATGTCCCTTTGTCTCAGCAAACACACGGCTCGTTAAATCACGGCTCGGAAGAGGAATACCCTTGGAACTTAGAGCAAACTCCGCTTCCAGAGTCGCACGATCACTCTTCAATGAGTGACGAACACAGTCACCATATCGCTTCTGGAGAAAGCATTCCGCTTGAGCAAGTGGTTCAAAAAGCGAATGAACTCGGCTTTACTTACTATCGAATTAACTTCCCTCGTACTGAAACGGGTGTCTACACCATCACGGCCAATACTATGGGCGGCGACATTATTGACCCTAGGGAAGATCGAACTACTCATCTAGACCAATACTCAGGCCGTATTCTGGGTGAGGTGTCCTGGCAAGATTATAACTTCATAGCCAAGACGTTAGCTGTTGGTATTTCTCTGCACCAAGGTGACATCAGTATCATCAATAAGCTTCTAAATGCCTTGTTCTGTTTGGCGTTTATCGTTGTGTCAGTGACTGGCGGTGTGATGTGGTGGAAGCGCAGACCGTCAGGCCAACGCAAGCTCGGTACACCACCTAAGTTTGGTGATGCTGGCTTATGGAAAGCAGGCTTGGTGACTGTGATAATTATTTCGGTACTATTTCCTTTAGCGGGGGCAACGATTGTGGCTGCGATGCTCTTGGACTGGTTGCTTTTCTCACGTATTGAGAAATTCAAAACGGCGTTGAGCTAATTGAATCAAAAACGGACCTTTTCGACATTGAGAAGGTCCGTTTTGTTATTAAGGTGTTTTTTATCAACAAGACTTTAGATTTGATAAAGCTCTAGTGGCAGGCCGTCTGGGTCTGCGAAAAACGTAAATGATTTCCCCGTAAACTCATCAACACGAATCGGTTCGACGTCGATTCCTTGTGCTTCCAAATAGTTTTTGACTTGTTGAACGTCATCAACACAAAAAGCTAGATGTCTTAGCCCTTGGGCTTCAGGAAAACTTGGTCTTTCAGGTGCGTTAGGGAAACTGAATAATTCTATTTGTGCACCATTGGGCAGTGCCAAGTCGAGCTTGTGCGACTGGCGTGCTTCGCGGTAATTCTCTGCAATAATTTCTAGCTTTAAAATCTCAGTGTAAAACCGTTTAGAGATTTCGTAGTCTGAACAGATGATCGCGGTGTGGTGTATTCCCCTAAGCATTAGTTGATTTCTCCTGCCAACTTTTCACCCAAGTGCTCCATCGCGTAATCAATGAACACACGTAGGCGAGCAGGCATATACTTGGTTTGAGCAAACTGCATCGCGATAGCGCCATGGTAGTTACTCTTGATGGTCCAATCTTCTAATACTTGTACGACAGAACCTTCAGCCAATGCATCTTGAATCACGAAGTCATGGAATATACCGACGCCAAGCCCTTCTTTCACGCCTTTAAGTCGCATTTGAGAATGGTTTACAGCGTAACGCCCACTGACGGGAACGGTGTGAAACTCATCATCTTTTAGAAAGTCCCAAATGTGGTCTTTATCTGTTTCCGCAAGATACAAACAATCGTGTTCAGACAGCTCCGTAGGGTGGTGAGGAATCCCTTTCGCTTCTAAATAGCTAGGGCTTGCACACAACACGAGATTTGTTTTTCCTAATGCTTTCAATACCAAACTTTCGTCGGGCTTATCGGTAAGGCGAAAAGCAATGTCGATACCTTGACGTAATATGTCAATGTCGCCATCAGCCGCTCTTAACTTAAGTTGGATCTCAGGGTACTGATTTAAGAATGGTGCAACAAAAGGCTGTAGAACCGAGTTCAAGAAGGCTTCAGGGGCTGCTACCGTTATCGATCCAGCAGGTTCGGTATGGTCAGATGTCGACAACTCAACCGCTTGTTGCGCCGCATTAATCATTACCACGCTCTGATCGTAAACCAGTTGACCTGCTTGCGTGATGATAAGAGTACGGGTGGTTCGCTCGAACAGCTTTACTGAGAGCGCTTTTTCTAGACGTGTGATCAATTTACTCAACGCTGAGGGTGTCACCCCTAACTGCTTTGCTGCAGCGGTAAAGCTACCTTCATTCACAACTAAGATAAACGAGGCGAGATCGGGAAGTAGGGCGATGAGTTTTGGGTTAATCATAAGTATCCAGTTGGGCTAGTTGCAACGGTGAGCTTATTGACAATTGTGAGTGATCTCTTCTGATTTGTGAATCAATTTCATTAATTGCTTAGCGTGATTGCTCTGATAGATTGATGTGTTTGTAGCTTATCTGTATAGCGGAGTTGCTGATGCACATTCTAAGAGAAGCGGATAATCATCACCATATCGTTCTGAGATGAAAAATAGAGATCTGATATGAAAGTGAAATTAGACACAAACGGAAGGGGACTTGACGTTAAAAAGAGCAGGTAAGACGCGTTTATGTGCCCTGTGTCACTGGGATGAATCATTATTCGTGCCTGTGATTCATTAATGTTTTTCCAACTAAAGGGATAATCGAGAAGGGGATGTTCAACTAGAATAGGGGTATAAGTTTTACAGTGTAAATGATCGAATTGAAATCGTTTACATCCCCTACATAATGCGGCGCGCGATGCTGCTGAATAATAATTAGGAAGGAATAGACAATGTCTTCTGCATTTTACCAACAGATTCAAACTCAAATCGAAGAAGTTAAAGAAGAAGGTCTTTACAAGTCTGAGCGCATTATCACTTCTGCACAAAAAGCAGCGGTTTCTATCTCGACTGGTGAAGAAGTACTAAACTTCTGTGCAAACAACTACTTAGGTCTTGCTAATCACCCAGCTCTTATCGAAGCAGCTAAAGATGGTATGGATCAGCACGGCTTTGGTATGGCTTCAGTACGTTTCATCTGTGGTACTCAAGACTCTCACAAAGAACTAGAGCAAAAGCTATCTACGTTCCTTGGTAAAGAAGACACTATCCTTTACACATCTTGCTTTGATGCAAACGCTGGCCTATTCGAAACGATTCTAGGCAAAGAAGACGCAATCATTTCTGATGCTCTAAACCACGCATCTATTATTGATGGTGTTCGTCTATGTAAAGCAATGCGCTTCCGTTACTCGAACAACAACATGGAAGAGCTAGAGCAACAACTTATCGCAGCTAAAGAAGCAGGCGCTCGTCACACGCTTATCGTAACTGACGGCGTGTTCTCAATGGACGGCGTAGTCGCTAACCTTCCTGCTATCTGTGACCTTGCTGATAAGTACGGCGCACTAGTGATGGTTGATGACTCTCACGCAGTGGGCTTCATGGGCGAAAACGGCGCAGGTACTCACGAGTTCCACAACGTTGTTGACCGTATCGACATCATCACAGGTACGCTTGGTAAAGCAATGGGTGGTGCTTCAGGCGGTTACACTTCTGGTAAGAAAGAAGTGATCGACTGGTTACGTCAGCGTTCTCGTCCATACCTATTCTCTAACTCTGTTGCACCAGCAATCGTATCTGCGTCTATTCGCGTTCTAGATCTTCTAGCGGAATCTGGCGACCTACGTACTCAACTATGGGAAAACTCTGCTCACTTCCGTACTCGCATGGAAGCAGCTGGTTTCACTATGGGCGGTGCTGATCATGCAATCATCCCAATTATGCTGGGTGATGCAAAAGTAGCAGCTGAATTCGCAGAGCGCGCACTAGAGAAAGGCATCTACGTGGTAGGTTTCTCATTCCCTGTAGTACCAAAAGGCCAAGCTCGTATCCGTACGCAAATGTCTGCTGCACACTCTCGTGAGCAACTAGACCGTGCAATCGATGCGTTCATCCAAGTTGGTAAAGACATGGCTATCATCTAATTTTAAAGGGTTGCCTTTAGCATCCTTTGATTAGATAAAACAACACCCAATAGAACATATAGATTTTTGATTCTCGCCTTACTGTTAGGCGAGATGAACTGGATAACATTATGAAAATTAAAGCACTTTCTAAGCTTAAGCCTGAAGAAGGCATCTGGATGACCGAGGTTGAAAAACCTGAAATGGGTCATAATGATCTTCTAATTCGTATTAAGAAAACTGCAATTTGTGGTACAGACGTACATATCTACAACTGGGATGAGTGGTCACAAAACACAATTCCAGTACCTATGGTGGTAGGTCACGAATACGTGGGTGAAGTTGTTGGCATCGGCCAAGAAGTTCGTGGTTTTGAAATCGGCGACCGTGTATCTGGTGAAGGCCACATCACATGTGGTCACTGTCGTAACTGTCGTGGCGGCCGTACTCACCTTTGTCGTAACACAACCGGTGTTGGCGTAAACCGCACTGGTGCGTTCTCTGAGTTCCTTGTGATCCCTGCGTTCAACGCATTTAAGATCCCTGCAGAAATCTCTGACGATCTAGCATCAATCTTTGACCCGTTTGGTAACGCAGTACACACAGCGCTTTCTTTCGACCTAGTAGGCGAAGACGTGCTAATCACTGGTGCTGGTCCAATCGGTATCATGGCTGCTGCTGTTGCTAAGCACGTTGGTGCTCGTCACGTTGTAATCACTGACGTAAACGAATACCGCCTAGACCTTGCTCGTCAAATGGGTGTAACTCGCGCAGTAAACGTAATGGAAGAGAAGCTTGAAGACGTAATGGCTGATCTCGGCATGACTGAGGGCTTCGATGTAGGCCTAGAAATGTCTGGTAACCCATCTGCGTTCAATAGCATGCTGACTAACATGAACCACGGCGGTAAGATCTCTCTACTAGGTATTCCACCATCAGACATGGCAGTAGACTGGAACCAAGTAATCTTTAAAGGCTTGGTTATCAAAGGTATCTACGGTCGTGAGATGTTCGAAACTTGGTACAAGATGGCTTCTTTGATTCAATCAGGCCTAGATCTAACACCAATCATTACTCACCACTACAAAGTGGACGACTTCCAGAAAGGCTTCGACATGATGCGCTCTGGTATGTCAGGTAAAGTAATTTTAGACTGGGAGTAGGTTACTACCAGTTTTGAATGTTAGAAGGCAACAGGTAAAACTGTTGCCTTTTTTATCGCCACTCTGTAGCCATATTTAATTTATAAATAATTTAACTAATTGATATTTATTAGTTATTTTTTATTTCGCATATAGTGGCAAGTTTGATTCAATCAGGGTTAGACCTATCACCAATCATTACCTCATCACTTTAAAATTGATGATTTCCAAGCTGGCTTCGATGCTATACGTAGGGGGCTTTCTGGCAAGGTTTTCCTTGATTGGGAATAGAAAAATTAGGCTCTAAATAGCAAAAGGCGACAGTGAAAATTGTCGCCTTTTTTACGAATAAAACAGCTAAATAACGGTCGTTTACAGTGTCTACCGCCACTTTGTCGCCATTAATTCTCTAATGGATTGAGGGGCTTTGTTGCGTAATTCAGTGGAACTAAATCCAGAACCTACGATCTGATCAGCTACGTCCACTCTCTCGTAGCCCTATTCCTAAACCTTTTTATAAAACAACCAACTGGAAGCAATACAACCAATCACTCATTAACCGTGGCTCTCTGACTTTTTA